>JBGTDH010000680.1:0-6796 GCA_041748435.1 Pirellulales bacterium | reverse complement strand
TGCGGGATTTTCAATGATGAAGCACTCCGCTCACTTGGCCGCCAGGCGCGGCGGCACGGGAAGCTCGATCACGATCTGCGTGCCGCGGCCCACTTCACTCAGCACCGTGATGCGGCCGCGATGGGCATCGATGATCTTGCGCGTCGTGGCCAGCCCCAGGCCGGAGCCACCGGGCTTGGTCGAATAAAACGCCTTGAAGATTTTGCCCAGTGTCTGCTCGTCCATTCCGCAGCCCGTGTCGATCAGGTCCAATGCCACGCCCGCCGGTGTCACGCGCGTGCGAAGTGTGAGTTGCCCTCCCTCCGGCATGGCCTGCTGCGCGTTAAGCAGCAGGTTCAACACCGCGCCTTGAAAGGCCTCGCGATCCAGCAGGATGCTCGGCAGCTCGGGATCGAAATAGGAGAACAGATCGACGCCCGCCTGATCGGCCTTGGGGCGGAAGAACTCCAGAATGCGTTGCAGCTCCTGGTTCAGGTTGGTCGGCTCCAGGTTGATCCGTCCCTGGCGGGCAAAGTTCAGAAAATCGTCCAATAGGTTCTGCAGCCGCTGACACTCCCGCTGCATGGTGGCAATTTTGGCCAGTGCCCGGCGATCCCGCGGCGATTGCGGATCGGCGAAATCCTCCGCCAGCAGCTCCATATTCAGTCGAATCGTCGAGAGCGGATTCTTGATTTCGTGCGCCAACCCGCCAGCCAGCACGGCGATCTCCGTGTATTGCTCCACAAGGCGCTGATTCAACTCGGTCGGAGATGGTTGCGGTTTGCTCATGACGGCAATGGATCACAGCCAGTCCAGGCCCACGTCCAAAGCCACGGCGGAATGGGTCAAGGCACCCACGCTGATGCGATCAACGCCCGTTTCGGCGATGCCGCGCACCGTTTGCAGATTCACACCGCCGGAAGCTTCGAGCTGGATGTGCGGGAAGCAGGCGTCCCGCCGTGCCACGGCGGCGCGAAGCAGCTCGGTGGACATGTTATCCAACAGCACAATGTCGGGCTCGGCGGGCAGCACGTCGTCGAGCTGTGCCAGCGAATCGACTTCGACTTCGATGATCCAGCGCTCGCCTTGCGGGTCTCTCCATTGCTCGGCCAGGTCGCGCACACGCCGCACCGCCTCCGCCGGAGTGTACGCGGCGCTGCCGGCCTCGGTTCCGAAGGCCAGGTGGTTGTCTTTGATCAGCACGGCGTCGTAGAGACCCAGCCGATGGTTGCAGCCGCCCCCGCAGCGCACGGCGTGCTTCTCCAAGCGCCGCCATCCGGGCGTGGTCTTGCGAGTATCGTAGATGCGCGCCGCGGTACCGGCGATTTGCTCGACGTAACTCCGCGTAAGCGTGGCCACGCCCGACAGCCGGCCGATGAGATTGAGCATAATCCGCTCGCACGTGAGGAGACTTCGGGCGCTCCCGGCGACAACGGCCACTTGCTGTCCCGGCTGCACGACGGCCCCATCTTCTACCAGCGCGGTACACAATGCTTGGGGGTCCATTTCGGCCAGCGCCGTTTGCGCGGCGGCCAATCCCGCGATGACTCCGGCTTGACGCGGCACAACGGCCGCCTTGCCCGCGGCTCCTTCGGGCACCAGCGCGGCGGTGGTCCAATCGTGCCCGCGATCGAGATCTTCGCGCACTGCCAACCGCACGAGATCGCGGCAATCTTGCGCGATCGGGGGTCCCCATTCGATCTGTCGGAACTCCACAGCCACGTCCGATTCCTTGCAGTTTCCAATGCCATTCGCCACGATACGCCCTGCACCCCGATTCAGCAATCGAAACCCGTCGTCCCGCCATGCTTCGTCCGGCCCGTCAAGAACCGCCCGCACGTCAACCGCCGTGGCTGCGTCGCGCCGATCAAGCCATCCTCGGCAGCGTGGGAATCCTATCTCTGGTCGGGTTAACGGCGCTGTGGTATCTGCGAGGCGGTGCGGCCGGGGAACTCGTCGAATACGAACAGCTCCCGCGGGGCAACCTGCGTTTCGAGATCGACATCAATACGGCGCCGTGGACCGAGCTGTGCGAGCTGCCGCGCATCGGGCCTGCGCTAGCGCGGCGAATCATCGAACAGCGTCAGCAACAGGGTCCGTTTCGCAGTAGCGAAGATTTGCTCAAAGTCCGTGGCATCGGCCCAAAGACGCTGGAGGGCATCCGCCCCTATCTAGCGCCCGTGCGGTCTGAAGAGCCGCGTTAATCGCCGGCACGGAGTTTGCCATTAACTCCCGCCAGTTACCCTTTTTCCCGCGAGGAACTAACGATGCGAACTTCCATGCGAATTTCGGCGGCCGTCCTGGGCCTGACCTTCTTGGGCTGCGAAGGCGATTACCAGGGGCAACCCGGCCAACGGACGGTGGAGATCAAGAAAACACCTGACCTCAATCCGCGCACCGATCACGACGTGGACGTGAAAACGCCCGACATCGACGTGGATGTTACGCGCCGCCCCGGTCAGTTACCCGAGGTGGATGTGGATGTCTTTAAGACACCCGACAAAGACACCAAGGCCAACCAACCTTAATCGGTTCAAGGCTTTTCAGAACGAACAAGTAACTTACTTGGCCCGCGTGGATTTTTTCACGGGGGCTTTCTTTTTCTTGGCCGTCTTCGGCGCCGCTTTGGGGGCGGCGGACTTCTTCGCCCCTACCTTCTTCGTCTCTGCTTTCTCGGTCACGGCCTTCTTTTTCGAGGCCTTCTTTTTCGAGGCTGGCTTTGCGGTGACCATGGACGGTGCGCTCTTGGCGACCTGGCTGCTCTTTGTTCGGACTGCCGTCATTGCTTTCTTGATCGGTTCGTTGCCAGTCGCGGCCGAGTGACCAACTGCGGCCCCCGCGACGCCGCCCACGAATGCTCCGATTGGTCCGCCGACGAGGCCACCTAATACGGCCCCGGTGATTCCACCCGCGGTTTGTTTGGAAACAGGTGGCAAATTGGGATCAGAGCGTTTGGCCTTGGCCATGGAAAAACCTCGACGGGAGAGTGGAAGAGAAGTCAACTAAACAGCGATTGTAACGCCGCGAAGGCGGTTGCCGCCAGGAACCACGCGATCGTAATGGCAACCACCAGCACCACGAACAGGCCGACGACCATGCCGCCAACGATCAGCCAATCGCCGCGGCGTCGTTCTCGCTGCGATTGTGGCGTAGATGCTAACTCACGTTTGAGCAGTTGTACATTGCGCGTGTTCGCTTTCCAGGCCACATCAAATACATCGCCCACCAGCGGAATGCAACCCACCACGAGATCGGTAATGACATTCAGCCCCATCCGCCAGAGCGTGATGCGCGGCACTCCGTAACGGGCCGCTGCCGAAAGAATGTAGCAAGAGGTGAGGAACGTGGCCGCATCTCCGACACCGGGGATCAGACCCAGCAGGGCATCCAAGCCGAAACGCACCTTGATCCCGGGAATCTCAAAACGCGTATCCATCCAGTCGCTCAATTGCTCGAGTACGGGATCGATCGTCTCGCGTTCCGGCGGCAGCACTTCGACTTTGGGCGGAAGCGTGATTGTCTTTGGCATGGTTTCAGTATCGATGCAAATGGCGGACCATTTTGGCAGGACGAACAGTCGCCCTGAGCAGCAACAACGGGTTTTCAGCGAAGGAACTCAACCGAACAGGACTATCATTAAAGATAACCTGGAGCACATGCGGGAGACATGGGATGAGCACTGCGGCGAGTAACGACCCACGCATCAAGGCAATCGAAGTAACGGACGATGCCATCACGGCGCAGCTAGCCGATGGGCGCACCGTGAGCGTTCCACTTGCCTGGTCGTGGCGACTCTCTGACGCTACCGCAGAGCAGCGGAACAACTTCGAGTTCATCGGAAGCGGAGAAGGTGTGCATTGGCCGGACGTAGACGAAGACATCCGTGCGAGAGGCATGCTGCAGGGTGTGCCTGCACGGCCACCGAAACAATCTCTCGCAAAGCATGACCGGGGCTAATCGTAGATACCCTCACCCCCGCCCAATCAGTTTCTTCATCTGTGCCCAAGGGCGGGCGTTGGCTACGTGTTCTTTTCCCAGGCCGGCGCGGCGGGCTTGTAGGATCCCGTAACGCAGCACATCGAGACCGTCCGTGCTGTGGGCATCGGTCGAGATCACGATCGGAATGCCATGCTCGCGGGCCGCGGCGCAGGCGATGTCGTCCAGGTCCAGGCGCGCGGGATTGGAGTTCAACTCCAGCAGCTTGCCATGCTCCCGCGCGGTCCTGAACATCGCATCCAGGTCCACATCATACGGCTGCCGGCGATTGATCAGCCGGCCCGTGGGATGCGCAATCGCCGACACGTGCGGGTTCGCGAGCGCGTCGAGAATGCGCCGCGTGATCTGCTCGCGTGGCTGGTTCTGCCCGTAGTGTATGCTGGCCACGACCCAATCGGCCTCGGCCAGCACGTCGTCTTCGAGATCGAGCCCGCCTTTCTCCAGGATATCGACCTCGACGCCCTTGAGCACGATAAAGCCCTTGAGGCGGCTGTTGAGGCGGTCGATTTCGGCCCATTGCCGCCGCAGCCGTTCGCCATCCATACCGTTGGCCATGCTCACGCGTTTGGAGTGATCGGTGATGGCGATGTACTTCAGACCGCGCTGCCGGGCCGCCGCCACCATCTCCTCCAGCGTGCCGCCGCCATCGGTCTCCAGCGTGTGCATGTGCAAATCGCCCTGGATATCGGACAGCTCGATCAGCTTGGGCAGCCCCCCGGCCGTGGCCCATTCGAACTCTTTCCGGGCTTCGCGCAGCTCGGGCGGGAAGTACGGCAGATCGAGCGTGGCGTAGACTTCTTCCTCGGTCCGTCCGGCGATGTACTCGTCTCCGCGGTAGACGCCGTACTCGTTGATCTTCAGCCCGCGCTCCTTAGCCATGCCCCGCATCACCACGTTGTGTTCTTTCGATCCCGTGAAGTATTGCAGTGCGGCGCCAAACGATTCTTCCGGCACCACGCGCAGATCGACTTGCTCGCCGCCGCTCAGTCGAACTGACATCTTCGTCTCGCCGCGGACGATGACTTCCCCGACGGCCGCGTACGAGCCGAGAGCATCCATCACCACGTCGACCTGCTTGGAGATCACGAGCAGATCCAGATCGCCCACGGTCTCACGGCCGCGACGATAACTACCGGCCCAAGCCATCTGCTGAATGCTGGGACATTTTTCTAGATGCGCCGTAATTTCCTGCACGATGCGATCGGCAGCTGCCCAATACATGCGCTCCTGGAGCGTGGCCGCCAGATCCAAGCCCGCCAGGATGACTTGTTCCGTCTTGACGCCGAAGCCCTTGAGCTCTTGCACGCGATGGGCCAGGCACGCTTCGCGCAGTTGCTCCAGCGTGGCCACGTTGAGCTCCTTGTAAAGCACAGCCGCTTTCTTGGGCCCGACGTTGGGAATTCGCAACAGCGACAGCACGCTCCGCGGCACCTGGGCCGCCAGCTCTTGCCGCATCGGCAGATCGCCCGTTTCGAGCAACGTGACGATCTTCTCCGCCAGGTCTTTGCCGATGCCCTCGATCTCCGTCAAGCTGCGGCCGGGATCGGCGTGGATGCTTGCCAGGCTCTCGGACAAGTGGCCCACCTGCCTCGCCCCGGTGCGATAAGCCCGCACCCGGAACGGGTTTGCCCCCTGAAAATCGAGCAAATCGGCAATCTCCTCGAACACGCGGGCAATCTCGGCGTTTTTCATGGCGGCATTCCGGCGGGTCTGATGTGCCGCCATTATATCGATGACTGGAAAGTCGGCACGTGGCAGCTTCCCCTGGCCCGCGGGGCGAAGGATAATACACATGTCAGGGAGAGAATAGAGGACCATCTTCGACACCGACGCACCGCGGCACGCGCCTTGAATCCCGTTATCATCATTCAGAAGAAGCGGGACGGCCAGCGGCTGTCGCGCGAGGAACTCGCCGCGTTCCTTCACGGCTACGTTGATGGCACGGTGCCCGACTATCAGATGGCCGCCTTGGCGATGGCCATCTACCTGCAGGGCATGGACGCCGACGAAACCGCCTCGCTGACAGAAGTGATGCTGGCCAGCGGCGTGACGCTGCCGCGCGGACGACGCGTGGACAAACATTCCACCGGCGGCATTGGAGACAAAGTCTCGCTGGTGCTCGCGCCCCTCTTGGCGTGCTGCGGCTTGCAGGTGCCCATGCTCTCCGGCCGCGGCCTGGGTCCCAGCGGGGGGACGCTCGATAAGCTCGAAGCCATTCCCGGCTTTCGCACCAATCTGGCCGCCGACGAGATCACGCGGATTGTCAATCGCGTGGGCTGTGTCATCACCGGCCAGACGGGCGACCTCGTGCCGGCCGACAAGAAGCTCTACGCCTTGCGGGACGTGACCGCCACCGTTCCCTCGCTGCCCCTCATCACCGCCAGCATCATGAGCAAGAAGCTGGCGGAGAATCTTGATGCCCTGGTGCTCGATGTGAAGTGGGGCAGCGGAGCGTTCATGAAGACGCTGCCGCATGCCAAAGCCCTGGCGGAATCGCTCCTCAACGTCGGCCGCCGCATGGGCCTGCCCACCACCGCGCTCGTCACCGATATGAACCAGCCGCTGGGGCGCATGGCGGGCAACGCCGCCGAGGTGATCGAATCGATCGACACGCTCTGCGGCCGCGGGCCGTGCGATCTGGTGGAGCTGACTTACGCGTTAGGCGCCGAGCTGCTGCTGATGACCGGCGTCGCCAAGACTCTGGACGATGGGCGCGACCGCCTGCGGGGCGCGCTCGATTCCGGCTGCGGACTCGAGAAATTCTGTGAGATGGTGCGCGAGCAAGGGGGCGACCCCGATGCTCCGCTGCCGCTGGCGCCCG
>JBGTDH010000679.1:0-5893 GCA_041748435.1 Pirellulales bacterium | reverse complement strand
CGCCGATCACGGTGGTCAACACACGCGACCTGCATTCCCGCGGTCAGCAGCATCAAGAAGGCCGCCGCGATAAGCTGATCACCAACGTGATTGTCGATCGCGTGCGCCGCGACCCGCTGGCGGTGGGAAAGTCGGACTTGGATCAAGACAAGCTCAACGATCTGGCCGACAAGACAATGCCGCAGATCATGGCTGCCGCCATCGCCGGCACGAATGAAGCATACAAAGAAGATCGCCGCCCCACGGCCGATCTCCATTTGCCGCGCTTGGATGAAGCCTCCCTGGGTCAACTGTTCCAGATGCTGATGCTGGCCACGGTGGTCGAGGGACGCTTGATCGGCATCAATCCCTATGGGCAGCCGGGAGTGGAAGCATACAAGAAGCACATGAATGCGTTCTTAAGAAAAGGATGAGGCAAAAGGATGAAGGCGGAAGGATGAAGGATGAACAAGACATCCGGATCCACGCATCTTCTTGTTCATCCTTCATCCTTCATCCTTCATCCTTCATCCTTCATCCTTTCCCATGATCGAACTCACCTGGCTGGGCCACGGCACGTGGAGCATTGCGGCCGGCAAGCAGACGATCTTGCTCGACCCGTTCCTGGACGATTCGCCGACCGCGCCGGTTAAATCGGCCGACGTGTCGCCGGATTTCATTCTCGTCTCCCACGGACATTTCGATCACATTGCCGATGCGGCCAAGATTGCGGTGCGGACGGGGGCCACGGTCGTCGCGAACTATGAGATCTGTGAGTGGCTGGCGAAGCAGGGCGCGACGAATACGCAGCCGATGAACCTCGGCGGCACGATTGAGTTGCCCTTCGGCCGCGTGAAGCTCACGCTGGCTCATCACAGCTCCACGCTTCCCGATGGTTCCGCCGGCGGCAACCCGGGCGGGTTCCTGCTTACCATCAAGGGCCGCCGCATCTACTTCGCCTGCGACACGGCCCTGTTCTCCGACATGAAGCTGATCGGCGCCGGAGGCCTCGATCTGGCCGTGCTGCCCATCGGGGATCGTTTCACGATGGGCCCCGACGACTCGATCGAAGCCATCAAACTGCTACTGCCGGCCCGCGTGGCGCCGGCGCATTACAATACCTGGCCACCGATCGCGCAAGATGCGGCTGCCTGGGCAAGCCGCGTCAAAGCGGAAACGCAGGCGGAGCCGATCGTGTTGCAACCCGGCGGCAAGATTGTCATTGGTCAGTAGTTAGTGGTCAGTGGTCAGTCACTACGAACTACTGACAACTGACTACGAACGAGATTCTTATGCTCCCCGCCATCAGTCAGGTCTGCACGTTGAACAGCTCCTTCGAGCAGGACATCGAAGACTACGCGGCGGGCGCGTGTCACGCGATCGAAATCTGGCTGGGGAAGCTGGATGCGTATCTTGAGCGGCACACAATCGGCGACGTGCGGCGGTTGCTCGAGGAGCACGAAATGCGGGTGCCCGTGGCGGCGTTTCAAGGTGGGCTGCTCACAAGCCAAGGTGATGCCCGCCGCGAGCATTGGGAGTTGTACCAACGGCGATTGCAAACGTGCCAGACGCTGGGCATCGGCACGCTCGTCGTGGTCGGCGATCTCATCGGTCCGCTCACGCAGCAGGATCTGGATCGCGTGATGGTCTCGCTGAAGCAAGCAGCCGATCAAGCGGCCGAGCATGGCGTGCGGCTGGCGTTGGAATTTCAGGCCCAGGCCACATTTGCCAACAATCTGCAAACAGCCGCCGCGTTGGTTGCGCAGGTTGGCAGCCCGCACCTGGGACTATGCTTCGACGTGTTCCATTACTACGTCGGCCCCAGCAAGCTCGAAGACCTGGGCTATCTTTCTTCCGCCAACCTGTTCCATGTGCAACTCTGCGATCTGTCCGGACAGGCCCGCGAGCTGGCCTCCGACAGCGATCGCATCATGCCCGGCGATGGCGATTTTCAGCTCGAGCCCATGCTCGATCACTTCCGCCGCATTGGCTACGCGGGGCACATCTCTCTGGAGCTGATGAACCCGCAGATCTGGCAGAACCCCGCGCGGCAAGTGGCCGAGATCGGCATGACGGCGCTGCGCAAGCTGCTGGGGCAGTCCAGCATGGGCTGAAACTGCCGCCCGCGCAAAATCGCGCAAAAAGCGCTTGATCGGTCATCGTGTAACGGCTATCCTGACTGACGTTAGGGTACCTTTGCCTTTTCTGGTCGAGGGGCCCCTCATTTCTGACCGTGGGGTCCCCTTCACCTTTCTGGGGAGTTAGGCCATGAACGCCTGTCGTCGATCGCGGGGTTTTACACTCGTCGAGCTCTTGGTCGTGATCGCCATTATTGGCATCTTGATCGCGCTATTGTTGCCCGCCGTCCAAGCCGCACGCGAAGCGTCCCGGCGGTCTTCGTGCCAGAACAACCTTAAGCAGCTTGGGTTGGGCCTGCAGAATTACCACGATATCAAGAAGACATTTCCCGAGGGACACAGATTCAGGGGAGACCCTAACGATCCCGAGAGTCCCGACCTGGATGGCAATCCCACCAACAATTCGGGAGGCACGGGATTCGGTTGGGCGTATTTCATCCTGCCCTATATCGAGCAGCAGGCGCGGTTTGATGAATTCAATGGCAGATTGTGGATTGCCAACCCGGTGAACCTCCCCGCGGCCCAAAGGCAGCTCAACGTGTTCAGTTGTCCGTCGGACGTGAAACCACCGTTCCAAAACGATGGGGCCGTCACGAACTCCGCCTCATCGAGTTATGCAGGATGTGGCTCGTCCTACGATGGTTGGGCACCGAACGCGCCCGCAGTCAATCCTCCCGCTCAGCACTGGAATGGATTTTTTGATCGGAATAACCGCAAGCCTTTGAGCATCCATGACATCCTGGATGGGACGTCCAATGGTGTCGCGATCACGGAAGCGAGATACCGGATGACAGCCGCTAGGACGAACCGCAAACGAATCTACGGAGCATCGGACAATCCTGGCCCAGGCACGGTCGGAGCGTCGAACGCGCTGCTGGTCAACGGTCAATGGCCGATGAACTTGACGGCCCCCGCCAATTCGCAACCAAACCGCACGGCTGCCAGTGAGCATCCGGGCGGTGCCCAGTTCGCACTGGCGGATGGATCCGTCCGCTTCATCCGGGAAACGATTGCGCACACGGCGACCATATGGAACGCTGCAAGTCCTTATCGTCAGCCCAATGGTCAGCCCTACGGCGTGTACCAGCGTCTGTTTTCCCAAAGAGACGGGTATGTATTAGGCGACTTCTAGCGCGTCGTCAACGCTTGATTTGAGGGTTCCAGCGGAAAGTCGATGCACTCGCTGGCGCGTCGAGCTTGTAGAGCGCCGGCCAATTGGATATACAAGCTCGACGCGCCAGCGAGTGCAGTTTTGTGGACGATGTGCGAAAGAGCACCGCTGATCGAGCTTCAGCCTCGCTTACGCGTCGGGTTTTTTACTTTGTGGTCGTGGAGGACTCTCGTGAATCGAAGGATCAGAATCTCTTGGGGTTTCTTATTAGCGTTTTGTCTGGGATGTGACAGTGGTCCCGAGATCGCTTCCGTCGAGGGGACCGTGACCTTGGACGGCAAACCCTTGCCGAACGCAGGCGTCCTGTTCATACCCGAAAACGGGCGTCCTGCCGGTGCGCGAACGGACGCGAGCGGACATTACGTGCTGGAGTTCACAGAAGGTCGCCGAGGAGCGATCCCCGGAAAGAACGCCATCCAGATTACCACAGCCGCCGAAGCCACCGAGGGCGCCGATGGAAAGCCCGTACCAGCGCAAAAAGAGACCGTTCCGTCCAAGTACAACGCGCAGTCCGATCTGACGTTCACGGTCGAACCGGGAAAGAAGAACATTGCCAACTTCGACCTCGATTCCAAGGGACAGCTCCCCCCGGAGGACCCTTTACTCCTGGGGACGCCCCCCAAGGAAAAGTAATCACCGTCGCGAAAACCGCGCGGCTCGATCGCTTCCGCCGCATTGGATATCGCGGCCACATCGCGCTGGAGTTGATGACCCATAGATCTGGCAGAACCCCGCGCGGCAAGTGGCCGGGATCGGCATGTCGGCACTCGCGTGAGCTTGCTGGGCAATCCAGCATGGGCTGACAGACGTTTCCCTAGATAGCCTGTTGTGACCACCGCATTACCGTTGGAATCCTGCATGCAATGCAGGACTGCGCTGGAAGAGCATCAAAGCCTCTTGTTCCCATGCGGAGCTAGGGAACAAGAGGGTCCATGACTTACTCGACAATTTCAGACATCTCCTCCAATTTTAGTTAGGAACGCGAACCGAGAAGGTAACCGAGGGCTCAACGAAATACTGGTGATTCGAGGTTCCCGGCCCGCCGGTCGGCCAAGATTCAATACCTAGCAATTCCTGTGTTCGGGCAGTTGCAGTCACAAGATCGTCAACGCTGATGGGTTCCCAAGCCGCAATGACCAGACCTGCGGCGACTACGTTAATCGGCACATCGACCGCGCCATTGGCGATAGACCCTGTAATGCTCCATGCACCGCCACCCGCGTATGAACCAGAAAGCCAACTTCGGCCCACCCCTACGCTCCAAACTGCATTGCCATATACGTTCGGGCCGTTCTCATTCTCGACAGCAGCCCCGAGGATAATGAATTGCGAGTGAAGCTCCGCATTTTCCACTTGTCCAGGGAAATTTGGGTTCTCTTGGACCCGAAACTCTGTCTCAATGTCTGCTGCACCAGCAGCGATAATCCGGGGTCCAAAGGCGGGTGTGTCCATCGACTGCTCAATCACCGTTTCGGCGATGATTCGCGGCGCCAGTGACCAGGCCCCAATTGGAGTTTGGCATATTGCACGATGCTTTGATTTGCCACTCCCGCTACCGATCCCTTCTACACTGCCCGAGTCTTGGACGAACGCAAGGGCATCTGTTTCGTCGTAGAAGTCTGCGTCCTGCGAGTACTGATAGTCGGCACTGCTGACAACTGACCATGCCGTCGCGTCATTCCCAAAATTAGTACGCAGCAATCGCAAGTTTATGAAACCTTGGGCAGAAAGTTCCGTGCATCCAAGGCCAAATAGTGCGACTAGGCAATTGAACAAAAACAAGTTACGGCATTTCATCGTCTTACCTCCGATAGCACGTTAAGTGCGAGAGCGTTGTCCGGCGAACAATCGCACGGATACGAGCAACGCCAAGCACTTACGAACGCTGAGAATGAATGTTGCCTCTTGCAGTTCTGGACACCTTCGCGAGTAACCTTGTGTGCCCCTTAGCGATTGGGCCGCGTAGATCATCCTTCGTTGCGAAGTAATGTCAAACAGATCTGGCACGATCGCGTCCGAAGTCGTTGACGTGAATAGAGTAAAAACTTGTGAAATCCGCCAACGCGCGCGCGCGCGGATATTATGGTGCGGAAGGCGTACCGTGTTTCGGGATTGACCCCGATGTTCTTGCGCGCGGACCGTGACATTACGAACCCCGGCATTTAAGCGGCGCTTGCTCTGCCGGTCGTCGGCCGAAATAATGATCGGTCAGGGGAGCCCGACGCAGGAGGCGTGGCCATGTGTCTCAGGTTTGCTGTTGTTGTTGGTGCGCTGATCGCAAGCGCGCTGGTTGGAAGGTGTTCCGGGCAGTCGTTTACCGATCGGCCGGTCCCGGGCATGCGGCAGATGGAGCGGCACAATCCGTTCTCGCGGGGCTACGTCGACATGACCCCCGGCGGATTCTCGCGGAGGCAATCCTACGGGTCCTCCTATGGTTTTGCGGACAATTATTTCTGTGGCGCCGGCTCGTTGATCTATGATTGCGGGCCGACCTGGGATTTCGGCTGTTGCGACCCAATGCCGTATTCCTACCCGGACTATGGCTCGGGCTTCGTCCCCTATCTACTGCCGCCGCTGCCCGCCCCCGGATTTGGCCTGGCGCCGT
>JBGTDH010000678.1:0-7513 GCA_041748435.1 Pirellulales bacterium | reverse complement strand
CGAGCCGCCGGGCAAAAACTGAACTTCCGGAGTTACCAGGGCGCTTTCGGCCACGGGAGGCGCAGCCTCCGGCTGACGTACACGTTGGCTCCAGCTCACGCCGAATACACCGGCCAAGGCCAGCACCGCCAGCACCGCCAGCGATCGCTTGAACGATCCCGGCTGCTGGAGCTCTTCGGGCGTCACGCCGCGGCTCTCCAGCAAGGTCTGTTGTTTGAGTTGCAGCTTGGATGTCTCGGGGGCCGGCTGCGACAGCGGCGTCCGCGGTTGCTGCACGAAGGTCTCTTTCTCGACCGATGCCTTGGCCGGCGCGGCGTGCGGAGAGAGGTCGGGCATGCGCAGCAGCACGCGCAGCGGGGGAGCAGGTTCGTTGAGGCTCCGCATGGCATCTTTCCCTGATAGACGCGGTTCCTGGAAACGCCGTTGTTATCGAACCTGACGATAAGGCATCTTGAGCAAACTTTGCCGCCTGGGGCAAATCGACCGACGCTGCCGGCGCCAGCAGGATGCACGACCCTGCCCACGGAGGCTACAATGATCTGCCGGCGTCCGGTCCCCAATCCCTAGCCCCCAATCCCTAGTCCCCTGTCCCAAGCATGATCTGTGTAAGCATTGGCCGCGGGCGGCATCGGATGATGCTCGCCGAATTCAAGCACGTGGCGGACCAGGGCGCTCAGCTGGTGGAGCTGCGCCTGGACTATCTGCGCACGCCCCCCAATCTCAAGCGATTGCTGGACAATCGGCCCTGCCAGGTGATCGTGACCTGCCGCCGCACGGAAGACGGAGGCCTGTGGCACAAAAGCGAAGACGAACGCCTGATGCTCTTGCGGCAGGCCATTGTCAGCGGCGTGGAATGGGTCGATCTGGAGGAAGACACGGCGGCCAAGGTGCCGCGCTACGGTCGCACCAAGCGCATCATCAGCTATCACAACTTCGAAGAGACCCCGCAGGACTTGCAGGGACTGCACGAGCGGCTGAGCAAGCTCGATGCCGATGTGGTGAAGATCGCCACGATGGCGCAAACGCCGCACGACAATCTGCGCGTGCTGGAGATGGTCCGCAAGGGATCGCAGACCGTCAAGACCGTGGGGCTGTGCATGGGGGAGATCGGCGCGCCGTCGCGCATTCTGGCCGGACGCTTCGGAGCGCCGTTCACCTATGCCACTTTCAACGATTCCCGCGAGTTGGCGCCGGGGCAACTCAGCTATCGGCAGATGGTCGATGTGTATCACTACGATCGCATTCACAACGACACCGAGGTGTTCGGCGTGATTGCCGATCCGGTGGGTCACAGCCTCAGCCCGGTGATTCACAACGCCGCTTTCCGGCAATGCGCGATGAACCGCGTGTACGTGCCGTTTCTGGTGCCGCCGGAAGATTTGCCCGCTTTCCTCACCGATGCACCCCGGCTGGGCATCAAAGGCCTGAGCGTGACCATCCCGCACAAGGAAGCCGTGCTCAAGCTGATCACCGAGATGGACAGCTCGGCGCGGGCGGTGGGAGCGGCCAACACCGTGATCTACGATCAGGGGGAGGCCGTGGCCTACAACACCGACTACTCGGCGGCCATCGAAAGCTTGGAGGCTGCCATGAAAGACACGATGACGGAAAGCAAGCAAAGCCCGGTCTCCGGAAAGTCGGCGTTGGTCCTGGGCGCCGGGGGCGCAGCCAAGGCCGTGGCCAAAGCTCTGCACGACCGCGGCGCGGAGGTTGTCATCTGCAACCGCACATCCGATCGGGCCCAGAAATTGGCCGAGCAAATCGGCTGCGGCGCCACCGACTGGGGCGATCGCTACGGCGTTGATCCTGATATTCTGGTCAACTGCACGCCCCTGGGCATGCATCCCGAAGTGGATAATACGCCCTACGAAAAACACTCGCTGAAGCCCGCCCTGGTGGTGTTCGACACCGTCTACAACCCCGAGAACACCCGGCTGATTAAAGAGGCCCGCGATCAGAGTTGCACGGTGGTTACGGGCGTGGAGATGTTCATTCGGCAGGCGGGTCTGCAATTCAAACTGTTCACCGGCCGCGAGCCGCCGGTCGCCAACATGCGCGAAGTGCTCAAACGAACCACCAGCGCCGCCAAATACTAAGAAAGGATGAAGGCTGAAGGATGAAGGATGAACAAGAGGGCGGATCGTCTGCTTCATCCTTCATCCTTCATCCTTCATCCTTTCCTACCGTCTTCCTCATCGGTTATCGAGGGACGGGCAAGACCACCGTGGCCCGCCTGTTGGCTCGGGAGCTTGCATGGGAGTGGGTCGATGCCGATGTGGAGATCGAGCTGCGCGCCGGGAAATCGATCGCGGCGATCTTTGCCGATGACGGCGAGCCCGCCTTTCGGGATCTGGAGAGCCGCGTGCTCGAGGATCTGTCCGCTCGCGAGCGACTCGTCATGGCATGCGGCGGAGGCGTCGTGCTGAGAGAGGAGAATCGACGCGTCCTCGCATCGCGCGGCAAGTGCGTGTGGCTGCGGGCAGAGCCGGAAACCATATTGGCGCGCGTGGCGGAGGATGTATCGACCGCGCAGCGCCGTCCGCAACTCACCACGGCCGGCGGCAAGGCGGAAGTGCTGGAGCTGCTTGCCAAGCGGACACCCCTGTATCAACAGTGCGCCGATCTGACGGTCGCCACGGATGATAAGCCGCCGAGCGTGGTGGCAGTCGAGATCCTGACTTGGCTGCTAGCCGAGCCCGGAATGCGGAGCGCGGAATGAACGTATTGCTGGCGTGGCCGCTCGAAGTGGGCATCGGCTTGGTGTTTGTGCTCGGAGTCTGCATCGGCGGCGCGTTGAATCTGGCCATCGAACGGCTCCGCTGGGAGACGCGCGCGTGGAGCCCCTGGTTCTGCGATCCGCAAAGAACCTCGCCCGCGCGGTGGAGCGATCGTTTGCCCCTCATCGGCTGGTATACGTGGCGCCGACAGGAGCCGCTCTACGGCCGGGGATTCTGGGCCTGGCCGCTGTTCATCGAGTTGCTCACCGGCGTGCTGTTCGCGTTTCTCTACTGGTGGGAAATCGGAGAACGAGGCCTCCTTGGGCCACGCTTTGCCTTGCAGAACCTGCCGCCAGGAATCTGGGCCATGCCGGGCGATGTTTCCAGCGTCTTGCACTTGATCTATCAGAGCCATCTGATTCTGTTGTCGTTGATGCTAGTGGCCACCTTCATCGACCTGGCCGACCGCGTGATTCCCGATAGCGTGACCATTCCCGGCACGCTGGCAGGCTTGATTCTGGCTGCGCTCGTGCCCTGGTCCTTGTTACCGAACGCGCGCGTGATTGTCGGGCTTGGTCCGGAGGTGATTGAGTTCCTCAAGATCACTTCGCCCGAGTTCTGGACGACACCCTGGGCCGGAGCTCCCGATCGTTTCTCGCTCTGGGTTGGCCTGGGATGCTTCTGGGGCTGGTGCTTCGCGCTCTTGCCGCGCCATTTGCGCTTAAGGCATGGACTGAATCTGGCGTTGCGCATCCTCCTGGCCCGTCTCGTGCGCGAGCCGCTGAGTTATCTCGTTCTGTTTCTGGCCATCGTGGGTACACCGCTGATTGCCGCCGTGTGGTGGCAAGGTGGGCCGCAGTGGGCCGGGCTGATTAGCTCGCTGGTGGGCATGGCGGCCGGCGGGGGTTTGATCTGGGCTGTGCGCATCATCGGCAGCGTCACGCTGGGCAAAGAGGCGATGGGCTTTGGCGACGTGACGCTGATGGCCATGATCGGCGCCTTCCTCGGCTGGCAAAGCGCCGTGCTGATCTTTTTTCTCGCCCCCGGCTTCGGCGCCGTGATCGGCATCGTCGCCTGGCTGCTCAAGCGCGACAACCAGATTCCTTATGGCCCGTTCTTGTGCTTCGCGGCTTTAGGGCTAATCGTCGCCTGGCGGGATCTGTGGCTGTGGGCCAGCGACCGGTTCTTTAACCCCCCCTGGTTGATGCCGATTGTGCTGATCGTGTTTCTTGGCCTGATGGCCATTCCGCTGCTGGGGTTGCGGCTGATGATGAGGAGGGGCTAGGGGTTCGGTGCTAGGATTGAGTGTCGGACCCAGTCCCTAGTCCCCAGTCCCTAACCCCATGCTCATCCACGATCCCGCCAATCCTGGCGATCGCGAGTGCCTGCGACGGCGGCGTTATGGCCGCATCGAGATGATCGGCGGCCGATTGCATTGCATTGCATTGCGGCCCTGGCCCAAGATCCCGATGTGGGCAGAAGCGCGCCTGTGGGGAAAGTGGCGGCATGGCCGGCAAGCCGGCGATGTTTGCCGGCTATATTACAACGAGCCTCGCAGTGGCGATCGCTTCCTGACGCTGGCCTATGTGGAGAGCAGTCGGGACGGCACGCTGGCCAGTTTCCGCGGCGCCTTGCAGGTGCTGGATCAGATTGCCCGGATCAAAGGGAGCGATTTTCTGGTGACCGCTGTAGCCAATGTGCGCATCTCGGAGCGGCTGCTGGCCCGCTGGGGCTGGGAACCGCTAGCACCAAGGCGCTGGCATCGCTTGTACGTGAAGCGCTTCTACGAGCGAGGGGCAATGCAGGCAGAACCGCTACGAGCGTTGCAACCGGCACAGACGGAAAAGAGCAAGTTCCCGTCAATCTCTGCCGATCCTGCCTGATAGGAGCAGCTTTTCTCAAGCGGCTCGGGACCTGTCAGGCGGAGGCTCTATCTGTGAACCGCACCTTGCTGATTTGCACCGTTCTGGCGGCCAGCGTCCTCGAGCGATCGTGGGCCAAGGCCGGGGAAGCCACATTTGCCAAACAGGCGGAATTGAGCCTGAAGCTCGAGCAGCAGAACGCTCGCATTGCGGCTCTGGAAAGCGCGGTGCAACAGAGCGCACCCTGCACTTCCTGCGACTCGGGCTGCGGTGAATGCCTTGCTGACGGCGATTGCGATCCCTGCTGTCGATCGGCCGGCTATATCGGGGGCGTCGAGATGACCTGGGTTAAGCCGCACAGTTCCGGCGGCGTGCGCGGGGCACGCTTCGATATCGACTTCGGTTACGACATCGCACCGCGGTATTGGCTGGGTTTTCAAGGCAGCGATGGCTTGGGCTGGCGCGTGCGGTACTGGCAGTTCGACCATCGCGAGACGGTGCCGGCCGGCAGCGCCGCGCTAACCGACTCGATCAGTTACGACGCTTACCTCCTGGACGCCGAGCTGTTCGACTCCCGGCACTTGGGCTGCTGCTGGGATGCCACGGTTTCGGCCGGATTTCGCTATGTCGAGTTCGATCAAGAGCGGGTCGTCTTCGGCACGACCAATCGCGTGGCCGTCGAGGGGAACCAGTTCGAGAACTCCAGCATCGGCGTCACCGTCGGCGGCGAGCTGCGCCGCTCGATGGGCGCCCACGCGGCCGGCTTCATCAGCACTCGAGCCTCGGTGCTGATGGGGGACGAAATAGAGACCCAGATTGTGAATGGGAACTGGGCGCCGGTGGATCGTGAGCTGGACAACGTCTATTATATCTGGGAGGCCCAGTCGGGCGTGCAATGGTCCCAGGAACTGGGTTGCGGCGAATTCTTCACCCGGGCAGCCTTCGAGATGCAAATCTGGGATAACTTTGCCGGCACCGGCGAAGACTGGGGCCTCGGCGGCATCTCCTTCTCCGCGGGAATCCTGCGCTAGTCTCTTCTTCTTCTTCTGCTGCTTCTTTCTTCATCCTTCCAGTGATACGGCGCGGAAAGATCGGCAGACTTGGAAAATGACAAGTTTGCGGTATTGCCGGTCGATACGTGCTTGTATGGAACTGTAATTTTGGGTGCGTCGGCAGGTGTTTCCCGCAGTCGCCGCGCGCCGATCTCGCGCAGTCCCTCTCGCGCTATGAATGCGCACAGGCTGCCGCGCGAACTCCGGCCCGCATGCGACAACTCACCTGCCGACACGAGTATCCAACACTAGGGAGGGTGAGTAATGAAACGGACGTTCTTAGGAATGCTGGCGGTCCTGACCGCCACCTTGTTGCCGACGGCTCGCGTCGTGGCAGAGGAAATTACGTTTGCCAGCCACGCCGAAATTATGTCGGTGCTGGAGCGGCAAAACACGCGGATTGCCGAGCTGGAAGCAGCTCTGCACAACGGCGGCGGCTGCGGCAGTTGCACCAGCGGCTGCGGCGATTCTTGTTGCGATTCGTGCGACTCCTGCTGCAGCGGCTGCTGCGATCCTTGCTGCCGCCCCTCGGGCGTAATCGCCGGAGCGGAAGCCACGTTCCTGAAGCCGCACTTCTCGGCGGGCAGCGGCGCGTTTGACGACTTCGATTGGAACTACGAGATTGCCCCGCGCATTTGGGCTGGCTACCAGGGCAGCGATGGCCTGGGCTATCGGATTCGCTACTGGGAGTTTGATCACCGGCAGCGCGATCCGGATGGCGCCAACAACGATGCGCAGACCGTCGACACGTACATCATCGACTTGGAAATGGTCGACTCGATGAGCCTCGGCTGCTACTGGGATGCGTCGGTCTTCGGCGGCTTCCGCTACCTGGAGTTCGGGCACGAGCGCGTGCTCCTCAACGATGCGGGTGGCCTCGTCGATGGCCAGGCCTACGGCAACTCCAGCCTCGGTCTCACCCTCGGTGGCGAACTGCGTCGCTGCATCGGCAACGGCTTGGCCGGCTACGGCAACGTCCGCATGTCGGTGCTGATGGGTGACGAGAAGGAGTTCGTTGTCACCAACGGCGCCTTCGTGCAGCGGGATGAAGAGTTGGATAACATCTATTATATCTGGGAAGCTCAGACCGGCGTGCAGTGGACTCGTGAGCTGCAAGACAACGGCTACCTGTTCGCTCGGGCCGGCGTCGAAGTCCAGATTTGGGACAACATGGCCGGCAGCGGTGCGGGCGCCCTCAATGCGGCTGGCACGGAAGACTTCGGCCTCGGCGGCTTCACCTTCTCCGCTGGCATCATTCGCTAGTTGAGTCTGTAAGCTGAACGGCCCTTCGACTCGCGCAGGCGAGGCGAAGATCTGCCGAAACGAAATGCAGGGCGTCATCGGTGGAAACATCGGTGACGCCCTGTTCTTTTTTAAGGATGAAGGCGGAAGGATGAAGGATGAACCTGAAGCAAACTGGATTGGTTCATCCTTCATCCTTTTCTTATTGCGCTGCTGACTTCGAGCCTCGCGGCGAGCCGCCGATCGGCGCATCGACCGGCATGGGGCGGCCGGCGAGAGGAAACCCTCGCAGGTAGAGCTCTTTCTTGAGCCGCCGGAACTCGGTGAAGCTGTCCGGATAAGTCCATAGCGTGATGGTCGTCTCCCTCGCTTTGTGTTTCGCCAGAACGGTCAGCAGGTGCGATTGCGGCCCGAGCGCTTCTTCGATCGTTTCGCCCAGCAGATTGTCGCTGGGCACCAGCGTCCATTGTGACAGTTGCGCGAAGCTGCTGATCATGCGCTTGCCGGCCAATTGGTCTTCCAAAGGCACGTCGACCCGCTGAAACGTGTAGCGAAGGCGGAAGCCATCCATCGGCCCGATCGTTCCCGTGAACTCGGGCAGGTCTTTCAACTTCCAAAACTGCGCAGGCGCGTCGTCCTT
>JBGTDH010000677.1:0-8640 GCA_041748435.1 Pirellulales bacterium | reverse complement strand
CAGGCGATCGAAATCGGCATCCGAGAGCTTATCGACCGCCGCCCATGTCGCCGCGCGATGGCGGTCGTACAAATCGAGATACTCTTGCTTCGTGTTGAACTGCGCAGGGTCGTTGCTGGCGGTGTTGTCTTTGCTATGACGCTCCTCAAAGCCCGCCGGCAGCGGAACCGAGGCCCCCGGGCAGATGGAATCCAACAGCCGCATCTCGGAGGAGATTAAGTGCCCGATCTGCCAGGCGATGTGATTGCAGCCGGGGCCGGGCCGCTGCAACAAGTCGGCGTCGCTCAGATCGCCCACGTACGTCTTCAGCACCATCAGCCCCATCTCCATCTGCATCTTGATCGCATCTTTGGCGTTCATCGCATGCTCCTGATCGACGGTGATTCCGCTGCCTGACAACCACGCTCGGCATTCTACGCTGACCACAGCAAAAGGGGACAGGGGACAGGGAATAGGGGACAGGGGACAGGGGACAGCAAAACCAGCGATGTTCCTCAATCCTGCTGTTCCCTGTCCCCTATTCCCTGTCCCCTTCAACGGCGGCCCGGCGCGGCGACACGCATACTCCACAACGATCCGCCGGCCGTGACGAACAGCGTCCGCAGATCGTCGCCGCCGAACGCACAGTTGGTGGTCTCGTCCCGCGGGATGGGCACAAACTGCAACAGCTCTCCTTGCGGCGAGAATACATACACGCCGGCCGTCGGCTGCTCCTGCGTCTCCCCCGGCGGGTTGGGCTTGTTCAAGCCCGCCGCCACGAACAGCCGCCCCTGGGCATCGAGCTTCATGCCGTCGGGACCGCGCGTGCTCTTCCAATCGTGAACGAGCTTCTGACTGGCGAAGTCGACCGTGCCATCGCTGCGCAGATCAAACCGCCACAGCTTGCGCGCCGCTCCCACCGCGTTGTTGTTGTTATCCGCCACGAACAACGTGCGATCATCGGCCGTGACCACCAAACCGTTGGGCCGATCCACTTCGTGGGCAATAATGCGGCTCACGCGGCCGTCGGGATCGATGCGATACACGCCCTCGATCGGCTTGCCGGAGGCGTCCATAATCTCCATGCCTTTGCGATCGCCGTAGCGCGGGTCCGAGAAATAGAGCCGGCCCCGGGAATCGATCGTCAGGTCGTTGGGCTGATTGAACCGCTTCCCCTCGTAACGTTCCGCCAGCACCGTGACCGAACCATCCGCCTCCACGCGGCTCACGCGCCGCCGCACCGGCTCGCAAATCACCAGCCGCCCCTCGCGATCGAACAGCAGGCCGTTCGAGCCGGCATTCTCGCGATGGATTGAGACTTTGCCTTCGCGATCCCGCCGATAGATATGCCCCCCGCCGCTGGTGAGCAGCCCCAACTCCGGATGCCACGCCGGCCCCTCGCCGGCCCCCGTCTCCTGTAGCAAGACGGGGACAGATTCGATGACCGTCTCGGCGGCGGAGAGAGCATTCGCGGCGACGACGAGCAGGAGATAACAGACGGATGCAAAACGTGTTGCTGTGTGCATCGTGCGAGTACCTTGCCATCCGGCCACTTGACGTTCACCATGTAGTCGTGGCACACGTGCAGATCGGAGAAGTATCGGACTGCTTCGAGGAGTGTAAATTCCACCGGACCGGCCTTGATGAGTCAAGTATATTATTACCCTCCCTTGCTCCTATCCTACTTTGCTTAGCCGGTTCCCTCGACTACGGTGGGGCGATGCTCACCCACGAGAGGTCGTCGCGGCGTTACTGCGCCTCGCAACGTCCGGCGCAAGGAGGGTGCGAGCTGAAACGCGCGTTCGCCATCGGCGTGACTGAGGTTCAGGTCGTACCGGCTGAAATGCACCTGGCTGCGCACCATGTAGGCCGCGGGGCAATCGGGGCAGAGCTCCACGGCGCGGTTGGCGTCGGTCAGTGCCAGATCCAGGTGGTTGAGCTGTAGTTGAATGCCGGCGCGATCGACATACAGGTCCGAACTATCGGGATTCAGTTCGATGGCCCGATCGAGATCGCCTACGGCCATCGTCCATTCGCCTAGCGCCTCGCGAGCCAAGGCCCGGTTCTGCAAGGCAAAGACGTTGGTCGGCTCCAGCTCCAAGGCCCGCGTTAGCACGTCCGCCGATTCCTCCGCCCGATTCATTTCAAGCAGCGCTACACCTTTATAACGCAACACGACCGCCGTTGTGGGCAATCGGCCCTCCACGTGCCTGAAGTCGTTCAGCGCTTTTTCGTACTTGCGATCGATGACATAGCAGCACCCGCGTCCCGCGTACGCTTCCAGGCAGGCCGGGTCTTGCCGGATGGCGGAGGTAAAATCGTCGATCGCCTCTTCCGCCATGCCGGCGGCGAAATTAGCATGACCGGACTGGAGATACCCCTGATTGGGTGAGTTGGTGCAACCACCGCAGCCCAAAACCGCACCAATTGCGAGAAACCGCCATTTGGACGAACATCGCCTTCGATTCATGCGTGCCACTCCCCTGGTCCAAGAGCCAGATATCGGACGGAGAACTGTTGCCGCGCGCTCGGCAATCCCAACGCATCTTTACGGTGTATAAATCTAATGTCGCCTTCTTGACGATGTCAAGATGGCTCCGATTTATCAACGCGAGCTTTTGTGACGCCTGAACCCTCCGAATCGCCGCGTGCCGATTACCACCACGGAAACTTACCGGTGGCCCTGGTGGCGGCCGCTCGTCGAATCGTCCAATCGCAAGGTGTTGACGCTCTTTCCCTGCGGGCAGTTGCGCGGGAAGCCAAGGTTTCGCACGGTGCGCCCTACCACCATTTCGCCGGCAAAGCGGAAATGTTGGCGGCCGTGGCAACCGAGGGCTTCGATGCCATGGTGGCGGCCATTCAAGCCGAGCAATCCCTGCGTCCCGCGGATGATTTCCGGGGACGCGTGGTTGCCGTGGGCACCGCTTACGTGACGTTCGCCCGGGAGTTCCCGGCAATCTTCCGGCTGATGTTCCGCCCGGAGCTCACGCGCCCCTCCGTGTATCCGCCGCTCCAAGAGGCCGAAGCCCGCACGTTTGGCACGCTCGTGGAAGCGATCGCGGCCTGCCAAGCCTCAGGCGATCTTCCGGGTGCAGACCCTTTGCCCGCGGCGCTGGCGTGTTGGAGTGCCGTTCACGGTTTTTCGCTGCTTTGGATCGAAGGTGTCATTGCCGAAACTCCGTTGGGTGCGCAGCCGTTCGAGCAGCTCGCCCTCGAACTAATGGGCTACATCATGCGGGGCGTATCCGCCCCGCCGCCATGACAGGCCTACGAGAAAGCAGCCCGGTTGTGGAGGCAACCGGGCTGCAAGAATGGGGGCGTACGAATGCCGACCCTCGATCACGTCCCTGGGCGACGGGCGGTGTTGGCGCTGGGGCCGCCGCCGACGCGCTTCTTCAGCTCGGCTTCCAACTCGCCGATCGTGAGACCACGGTTGACCACGCGGCCGTCGCGATCGATCAAGATCATGGTGGGCAGCGTGAGGATGCCCAACTCGTTGGCCAAGCGGCCATCCAGAGCGCCGGGTTCGTGCAACTGCGGCCAGTTGAGCTTGTTCTTCTGCAGGAACGCGCCCAACGTCTTACTGTCGTTATCCAGCGTCACGCCGATCGGAGCGAAGCCCGCCGTGCCGTACTTGGCTTGCATCTGGGCGATCGTCGCCAGATCGTTCACGCACGGTCCGCACCACGTGGCCCAGTAGTGCAGCAGCACCACCTTGCCGCGGAAGCTCGCCAGATCCAGATTCTGGTTGGCGGTAGTCTTGCCGGAAAGGCGAATCACCTGGCCCACGCTGTCCAGCCGCGTGATGGCGCCGCCAGCCTTCTTGGCGGCGGCAGCCTGGGGAAAGCCGTCCTTGATCTTGGCATACCACTTCTTGGCGTCGTCTTCTTCGCCCGCGAACTCGTGGGCAATGCCCAACTGCATCATGGCCTCGGCCGCATCCGGGCTATTGGGATAATCGGCCACGTACTGCTTCAGGCTTTCCAGCCAGCTCGTCTGAATCTTGGGGAAGTCGGGCTTCTCGCCCTGTAGGCTGAGGCCGTACTCCGCGGTGAGGTAGCGGAACTTGATGTAAGCCGCGAGGTCGGCACTGTCCGGCTCCGCGGAGATGCGTGTGTAGAGCGTTTGCAGCCGCTGCACGCCGGCCGGGAAATTGCCCGATTGCGCCGCGGCACTCACGCCATCGGCCAGTTGCCGAAACCATTGGCCGCGGTCCTCTGCCGTGGAAGCCTCGGCCAGCTTCTCGACGAGATCGGCCCGTTGCGCGTTGAGTTGCGCCAATGCCGCGGGCGCCGCGGCCTGAGCAAGTTGCTTGTCGAGCTTCTCCAGATCGGTGAGCAACTGCTGCGCGGTAGCGCCCAACCCCGAAGCAGCGGCCGCAGCAGCCGCAGTGCTCTTGGCGCCGGCGGTGCGATAGAAGTAGCCGGCATCGGCCACCTCGGTCTTGTCATCGGCCGTGGCGCGGGGCAGATCGATCAACCGCCAGTTCTCCCCGCTCTTCACAAGCGTGCCGACTTGCACCTGGGCGTGCTTGCCGGCCGTGTCGATCATGGCCATCACGTTTTCGTAGACGATCAGGTCCTTGGTGGAGCCTTCCGTGCCGGAGGGGACAATGCCCGGCCGTGTGCCGCCAAAATGAATCCAGACGGTTTTGGGACCGACCACTTTTTGCTGACGCGCCACGTCGGCGAACTTCTTGCCCGCAGCGGCCACTTTCTCGCCCAGGTCTTTGGCCTGATCGGCGCCCAGGCCGAGCGATTTGATCTCGCTCTCGGTGAGCAGCAGCCGCGAGAAACGCGCGGCATCTTGCTCGGCCAAGGCCCGCACGACTTCCGCGGAGACTTCCTCGGCGGAGATCGATTTCCACGCGTCAATCTTGGCGTCTTCGTTGTCGTCCGCGGCCCAGCGCGTGCCGGCCGTATTCAGCCAGCGGCACTGATCTGCCTTGCCGTTGAAGTTGGAATCGATGTCGCGGAAGACTTCGATGCCATCGCGATAGTAGCACCACTGGTCGACGACGTTGTCGTTGTTGGTGTCGGCAAACTTGCGAAGCATCTGGCCGGCGGCATCCCGCACAATCCAGGCGCTAAAGCTCCCCATCTTTTCGCCCTTGATGGTGGCGCGGGCAATCTCCGCTTCGCGCGGCATATCGTACTCCACGTCCTTCTGCGTCGGCACCAGCTTGAGGGCTTGCTCCACCGTGGGCGTAGCGGCCTGGGCGGCCGAATGGCCCAGCAAAAGAGTGAGCGAACCAACCACCAACCGACGTCCCAGTTTTCCTGTCATCAGCATGATCCCTTTTGTTGGTGCCCAAGAGCGGCGAATCGCATCACGCAGCGTCGCCAACTATCGGCTCTGACGTGTGGGAAGCATGAGTAAACTGTACCGATTATTCCGCCGCTAGCGAACCCCAGCCGAGCCCGCTCGTTGCATCGCCGCCGGCAGTGGGGCACAATTTTGCAATCGGTTTCCTGCCAGCTAGCTGGCGTCGCCGGAGCTTGCGTCGGATGGCAGACGAAGATTTCAACATCGACACCCTGGCCGCGTACCTGCATCTGGAGACGGGGCAGGTGGCTCGTCTGGTGGAGCGCGGGAAGATTCCGGGGCGTCGCGTGGCGGGGGTGTGGCGTTTCTCGCGGGCCGAGATTCACCATTGGCTCGAAGCTCGGATCGGAGTGTCTGACGAGCCGGAGTTGGCGCACATGGAGGGCGCCCTGGTGCGAGCCGCCCGCGCCGACGACTTGGCGACGCTCACGGTTGCGGAGTTGTTGCCGACCGAAGCCATCGCCATACCCCTGGCAGCACGCACCCGCAATTCGGTCGTCTCCGCCATGACGGAGCTGGCCGCCGGCACCGGCTGGTTATGGGATTCGGAGAAAATGGCGGAAGCCGTTCGTCAGCGCGAAGAGATGCATCCCACCGCACTGGACAATGGCGTGGCGCTGTTGCATCCGAGGAGACCGCTGGCAGGCATTCTGGCGCAGGCGTTCCTGGCACTCGGCATTACGGAGACCGGAATCCCCTTCGGCGGCAGCCGCTTGACAGATGTGTTCTTTCTGATCTGCGCCGATAGCGATCCCGCGCATCTGCGGATGCTCGCGCGCCTGAGCCGCTTAATCAATTGCACCGACTTCCTGGCCGAGCTGCGAGGTTGCCACGATGCCCGCGCCGCCCACGACCTGTTCCTCTCGCGCGAGCGAGAGTTGTTGGCTTAGCGTGTTGAAGCAGAATTTGCATTACAATCGAGGTGGCGTGACGTCGGGGGCAGATACCTCAACCTGAGTCCGCATGGGAGAGTTCCAATGCTTTCGAGCGTGGCGCTTGACGCCTTATCAACTCCCGAGAAAATCGCGCTGATGGAGCAATTGTGGGCTGATCTCTCCCAGCGCCCGCAGGAGATTCCCCTTCCAGACTGGCATGGCGTCATCCTGGAAGAGCGAATCGCAGCCGTGCGTGAGGGGCGTACGTCATTCGTCGATTGGAACGACGCCAAGCAGCGCCTGCGAGAACGGCTCGAATGAAAGTTCGCATCCTTCCCGAGGCAGAGCGAGATTTGGAAATCGGCGCTCAGTTTTATGAATCGCAAAAAAGCGGGCTGGGAAGATATTTCAACGACTGTCTGTCGTCCGACATCGAATCACTTCGGCTCTTGCGGGAGTGCATCAGCGCGTCATGGCCTCTTGCGATGCCTATCCAGGCGTTTTCGTTTGCCATCTTCTACGAATTTGACGGCGAAACCATCGATATCTATGCGGTGCTCGACTGTCGGCAAGATCCAGAGAGGATCGAGGATCGATTGCGACCGCTATGACAGGCGCCCTGATTCATTCGGCCCGTGTCAGAACTCCCACACGATGAGTGTGGAGTAATCCAGATCGTTGCGCTTCTTGCCGCTGGGGGTGCTGTCGTATCGATCGATCATGCCGAGCCGCAAACTCAGGCGGGCGGGGGGATCGATCTTGATCTCCCACGAGGCGCTGCTGCGGAGGCGGAAGTCGTTCAGGTCGCTGATGTCGGGAAAAACATCCACCGAAGCGATGATCTTCTGACGCGGCGTGAGCCGATGCTCGAAGCTCATGCCCACCACGGCCTCCGGCGTGATCTGCTCGTCCGGGCTGGCAATCTCTTGGGAGAAGCCGATCCCGCAGCGGCCTTTGAACTGCGTCCAGCCCGTGTCGATGTACTGGTAGCCCAGGCCCGTATCGCCCGCCACGCGCACGCGGTACGCAGTGAACTGATCGTAATCGGTCGTGCCGTGGGCAAAATAATGCCACGGAGTGTTCCACAACTTCCACTCGGTGCGGCTTTCCGCCAGCAGCTTGTCTTCGTTCTGCACGCCGTTGGCCGAGCTGGTGGAATAGAGCAAGTCGGCCGTCATGGTGCTGCGGCGGGTTTGCCGCTTGATCTTGGCGCCGTACCGCGTTGCAAACCGTTCGCTATTGCCGCCGGAGCCGTTGAGCCCAAACTCGACGCGACCTTCCCACAGCTTGGGATTGTTCTTGGCTTTCTCCCAGGCTTCCATGGCCTTGATCTTCTCCGGCAGCGGCGGCGCCACGGTCCCGAAATCGGGCGGGTAGAATAGTAAGTCGGCCGTGTCTTCCAGAGTGGGCGCCAGCACCCATTCCGGCTCCAGCACGAGCCGAAACTCCGGCTCCGGCAATTCCTCTGCGGCGGTAACGGGCGGAGCATCGGCGCAGTGCCCCACGCGGGATGCGGTCAGCATCGCCCCTGCGAGCGCAAGAATACACCAGGTGCGAAGCTTGGGCATCGCGGCAGCGAGGGTCCTGTAGATGAAACGAGCATGCCAGCGAATGATCGCGCAGCATCACAGACGGGTCGGGACGCAGGCTAGCAAATGGGCGCGGATCGAACAACGCTCATTTGCCCGCCACGCTAGCGGTGCGGGCAACTTCCAGCAGCTCGATGCCGTCCCAGAACGTGCGCACAGTGCCCAGCGATTCGGCCGGCAGGCGCTGTCCCGCATAGTTGAGCCGAGCGAAGAGCGTAGCCAGATCTCGCAGCGGCCGGGCGACCGCCGTGTGTCGCGTACCCAGACGATCGGCAAACTCCCACGGCGTCTCTTGCGGCAGCCGCGCACTCCCTTGCTCCGCCGCCCAGGCCTGCAGCGCGCGAAAGCTGTAGGCCACCACTTCCTCCGGAGTCCGCACTCCCGGAACACCCCGCACAAAAGGATTGGGGAAGTCAGCAAACGACGGAAGTCGTTGGGGGGCGGCTTCGTCTGCCCGCTCTGCAACGACCTCCATCGGACGGCCAAACAAGCCGGCCAACAACTTTCGCCACGCGGCCAGCAGTTGCCGAAAGCCGGCCACAAGCTGCCGCCCATAGCGCCACAGCACGAACAGCACCGCCAGAACCAGCACCAGGTTCAGAATCCAACGCCCCAGCAGAAAAATGCCCTCGCTGAAACTCGGCAACTCGGGCATCCAATCCGACGCCGACTCCGGTTGCTCGGAAGAATCGGACGAACTGTTCTCCGTCGGCGGTTGCTCCGCGGGTGCTGATTGAGCTTGCTCGCCTTGCTCACTTTGCCCACCCGCCTGTTGCTGCCCCGACGCCTGGCTTTGTGAACTCTCGCTCGACTCTCCTTCCGACGACTGCTGCCCCTCATTCCCCGCCGACGATTCTCCCTGCCCGTGTGAT
>JBGTDH010000676.1:0-5320 GCA_041748435.1 Pirellulales bacterium | reverse complement strand
CCGGCGGCTTGAATCTCCGCCAGCCGTGGCAGCAAGTCGTCGCCCGATACGACACCAATTCGCGTATCGGCAAGATGCGCGTCGTCCAGCAAGTGAGCGGCGGCCGCTGCGCACGCGGGGGGATTCATGCCGCCGGCGTTGGTGACAATGCGCGGCTGCTCCCGCAACGCCAGAGAAGGGAGCAGGCTTTTGAGCACCGTTAGAAAATCCTCGGCGTAGCCCGCGGAAGGGTTCTTCTCGCGAACCCGCGCCAGAATGGACATGGTCAGCTCGGCCAGATACTCCAGCGTCAGATAATCGATCTGCGCTCCTTCGACCAGCAGGCGGGGAGCATCCAACTGGTCTCCTAGAAACCCGGCGCCGTTGGCAATGCGAAGCGTCATGCGTTCCAAGGGGGCGGGAGCCGGTGCCTTGAGGCGGTTCTTCCGGCTGAAGCCGGCACTATGAACTCGTTATTTCGTAACCTTGAGCGCGGGAATCGCCTGCTGCAATCGCGCGGCGCCGGCATCCGAAGTTTTGGAGAAGCTGAGATCGAGCGAGCCCAGCTTC
Organism: Pirellulales bacterium; assembly: GCA_041748435.1. GTDB lineage: Bacteria > Planctomycetota > Planctomycetia > Pirellulales > JBGTDH01 > JBGTDH01. The sequence goes on along the minus strand of JBGTDH010000676.1, from coordinate 4,771 downwards.
TTCAGGCCAGTCAGATGGGCCAGACCCGCATCAGTGATCGGCGTGCTATTGAGGTTCAGCCAGTTGAGATGGGACATGCCCCGGAGCGAAATGAGTCCGGCATCGGTAATCTTCGTGCTCTCCAGATTGAGATAGGTCAGATTGGTGAGGCCGGACAGTTGAGCCAGCCCGGAATCGGTCACTTCGGTAAACCACAGATCCAATCGCTCCAGGCCGGTGAGCCCCTTGAGGTGGGCCACGCCGGCATCGTTGACCGGGGTTTCGCTCAGATCGAGGAACCGCAGGGCGGCCAGTCCGCGGAGGTGTGTCAGTCCGCTGCCATTGATCTGCGTGCCGCGCAACTCCAGCCGCTTGAGTTTGGTGAAGCCGCGGAGATGCTCCAGGCCCGCATCGCTGACATTGGTGCGCACCAGGTAGAGCTCGTCCATGTTCAGCATCTTCTTGAGGTGGGAGACGCCTTCATCGCCGACCTGGGTGTCCTCGAGTGAGATGCCTTTGAGCTTGCTCAGCCCGGCGATGGCCGCCAGGCCGGAATCGGTGACCTGGTTATTGCGCAACTTGAGCCGCTCCAGATTGGTCAGGCCGGCCAGCGTTTCCAGTCCGCGATCCGAAATTTGCACGCAGCCGCGCAGGTCGATCACGCGCAGCTTCGAGAGTCCGCGCAGGTGTTCCATTCCGGCATCCGTGAAATTGTTGAATAGCAAATGCAACTGCTCCAGATCCTGGAGGGGCGCCACGTGGACGAGGGCCTCGTCGGTGAGATTGGAGCTGCGCCGCAGATTCAGCGATCGCAGCGACTTCAGGCCGGAGAGCTGCTTCAAGCCAGGATCGGTGATGTCGGTGTTCTCCAGCACCAGATCCTTCAGCCGGGTAAGGCCGCCCAGGTGGGCCAGCCCGGCGTTGTTCACATCGGAGCCCCAAACCACGAGCTTCTCCACGTAGGGCAGCTTGCGGACGTGGGCCAGATCGTCGTTGGTCATGTTGATCTCGGCCAACTCCACGCCGACGACATGCCCGTCCGGCCCCAACGTGATCTTGGCGCCCAGTGTGCGGAAATGATCGACGGCGGTCTGCTCCCGCGGATCGGCCGCATGAGCCAGGAGTGCCGGGCAGGCTAACACCAATAATGCGCACAGGCGCTGCATGGGAGAAAACTCCAGGTCAGAGAGGGAAACCGCCAGCCTACTTCGCCACCGGCGCAATTTCAATCCGCCGCGTGGCGTTGCATTTAGCGAGCAGCTTCTTCAGGGTGTCCGGGTCCACGGGCTTGACGAGATGATGATCGAAACCCGCGGCGCGCGAGCGCTCGCGATCTTCGTCTTGTCCCCAGCCGGTTTGAGCGATGATAAAGATTCCCTTGCCGCCCGGTAGTTCCCGAATGCGGCGGCATGCGTCATACCCGTTCAGCTTGGGCAATCCGATATCGAGGAGCACGACGTCGGGCCGATAACTGGCGGCGGCCGCCACCGCTTCTTCGCCGTTATAAGCCTTGTGGGTGTCGTGACCCATGACGCGGAGCATGATGGCCAGACTATCTGCGCCGTCACGGTTGTCATCCACCACCAGAATGCGGAGGCGAGAGGAAGAGGAGAAGGATGAAGGATGAAGGATGAAGGATGAAGCAGAGAGAGCTTCCGGTTCATCCTTCATCCTTCCGCCTTCATCCTTATAGAGCGGCAAGCGCACGATAAACTCGGACCCTCGGCCCGATCCGTCGCTGCGGGCCTCGATCGTGCCGCGGTGCATTTCCACCAGTCGCTTGACCAGCGTCAGCCCAATGCCCAGCCCCCCCTGAGACCTCTCCAAAGCATTGTTCACCTGGGAGAACATCTCAAACACGCGCGGTAGCTGATCGGCGGCAATGCCGATGCCGGAGTCCTTTACGCTCACGATGACGATAGGAAAGGATGAAGGATGAAGGATGAAGGATGAACCGGAAGCTCTCTCTGCTTCATCCTTCATCCTTCCGCCTTCATCCTTTCCCTCTTCATCCTTCCGCCTTCATCCTTGATGGTGGCCGTCAGCCAGATCTGGCCGCCTCGGTCGCTGTATTTGGCGGCGTTGTTCAGCAGGTTGAGAAACACCTGGGCCAGCCGTGTCAGATCGGCATTCACAATGATGGGCTGCTCAGGTAGCGACACCGTGAGTTTGTGGCCCATCTGCTCGATCAACGGGCGGCTGGTTTCGATGGCGCTGGTCAACACGGCCGCCAGCGGCACGGACTCGCGGCGAAGCTCGATCTTCCCCCGGCTGATGCGGCTGACGTCCATCAGGTCGTCCACTAGCCGCACCATCTGCTCCAGTTGCCGCTCCATCATGCCGCGGGCTTGCTCGATGGCGTTGGAATCGGTTCCGGCTAGCTGCATGAGTTGCAAGCCATTGCGCAGGGGGGCCAGCGGATTGCGCAGCTCATGGGCCAGGGTCGCCAGGAACTCGTCCTTGCGGCGATCTGCCTCCGACAAATCTGCGGCGACCCGACGCAACTCGTTCTCCATCTCCTTTCGCTGGATGCCCAGCGCGACCGCGCTGGCCGCCGAAGCCAACGCATCGAGCGTGCTCTCATTCAGCGACTGGCGAGCGAACATCGCCAGGACGCCTGCCAGCCGATCTCCGGCGACTAACGGGTATCCGGCGAACGCGACCAATCCTTCCCGTCGCGCCCATTCCTGCTCCGGCACGCGCGGGTCGCCCAGGACGGTGTTCGTCAGGTGCGGCTTGCGCTCCTGGGCGATCATCCCAATCTTGAACTTGCCGACCGGAACAGAGCCATGCGGCCCATCGAGATGCGAATACATTCCCGCGCTGGCCTGCAGCTCGAGCGTGGCAGCCGCTTCATTCAGGGTCCAGATGCGAGCCAGCGCTGCGTCGAGGTTTCGCACCATCGACTCGGCGCAGGCCTGCAGCATGCCCTGCAACGTGCCGGTGCCGGTAAGGGCCACCCCGATATCGGCGCTGAGCGTGGCGTGCCGCAAACGCTCGACGACCGCCCGCTGAGCCTCGTCCTCGGAGCGACGGCGATCGGACACATCGCGGAATACCAGCACGCATCCGACCACGCTTTGATGTTCGTCGTGAATGGGGGCGGCGCTGTCATCAATGGCCCGTTCCGTGCCGTCCTTGGCAATCAGAATGGTATGGTTTGCCAGACCCACAACACGCCCCAGGCGCAGCACTTTCTCGACCGGATTCTCCGCCGCCCGGCGGCTGGCTTCATCGAAAATCTGGAATACGTCCGGCAACGGCCGCCCCAACGCCTCCGCCTGGCGCCAGCCGGTCAGGGTTTCGGCCACGCCGTTCATGAACGTCACGCGCCCCTCGGCGTCAGTGCTGATCACCGCGTCGCCGATGCTGGAGAGCGTGACTCGCAGCCACTCGGATTGCTTGCGCAATTCTTCTTCCGCACGGCGGCGCGCCAAGAGAATGCTCTGGGCGTTCTGCAGAGTAACGGAACGAAGTTCCTCCTCTTCGCTGGCCATTAACCCCCCTCAAGAATTTTCTCGGCCAGCGCGGTGCCCTGCACGCGCGCCCGGATCTTCTCAAAGGCCGTGTCGCGGGTCGTCGAAGTGTCGTCGCAGAACGGCGAGAATCCGCAATCGTCCGTCGTACCCAATTGTGCAGCCGGGATGTACTGCGCTGCTTCCAGGATGCGGTCCCGAACCTCCTCGGGTGTTTCGACGCGCGGATCGATGGGCGCCACGACGCCCACGAAGATCCGCTGGTCCGCCTTGCGGTGATCGCGAATGATCTTGAGGACCCGGGTGCGGTCCCGCTCGCCCGCCAAGGCAATGTAGAAGTTGCCCGCTCTCAACTGGAACAGGCTGGGGAGCAGATCGGCGTAATCGACATCGGCGCTGTGGGTCGAATCGCGGTCTCCGCCGGGGCAAGTATGCACGCCGATGCGGCTGCGCTCCGCGGCGGAGAATCGTGCCAACGCCAGGTTGTTCAGATCGATGAAGCTGTGGAGCAAATTGCCGGAGGGGTCGATCTTGACCGCCAGCCGCCCTTCCGTGAAGTCGATCTGCACCTTGTGCGCGCCTTTCGTCAGGCAGGCACGCACCTCGTTCTCGTGCTCGCGCAACAGGTCGTCCAGAAACTGCTCGCGAGAGTACCCTGGAATCTCGTCGGGCGGATACATCAGGCTCAGGGCCGACGGGGAAATGACGGCCTGTTTCACAGGCACGTGCGCATACTGCAAGGCGGCATCCAGGTAACTGTCTGCATGTCTCAAGTATCGAAAGGGGCCGCTGGTAAGCCGGGGCATGCGGCGCGTGTGGCCGGCCGCGAACGGAATCTTGAAGCCATCCGGCGCCGTGTTCGGCATGCCGTGGACGCAGTACGTCCAGAAGTTGTGGTACTTCCGCTGCTCGCCATCGGTGATTACGGGGGAGCCCGTCGCCTCGAACCGCTCGATCGTGTCGCGGATTGCCTCCTCGTAGAGAGGTTCCAAGGCCGGGTCGGCGCCATCCCGTGTGGCCAACGCCTCGATCAGTGCCAAGGGTCTGGGGATACTGCCGATGGGCTCGGTGGGGATTGTCATGAGTTCGCTTGTCGTGTAGCAGTGCCGGGTGACTTCCGACTGCGATTCAGAGGCAACCGCGTGGCGCGGCCTCCGCTTGCGGCCTCGCGGTTGCCACCAAGCCGCAAGCTGGGGACGTACGTCTGAATCGCAGTTATTGTAGTGAGCCGTCCACCCACCTGCCAATCCGTGCCAGGCCCGGCCACGGCGCCGCTGGCCGCGGCGATTTTGCGCATCGCAAGGGATCGACTACGG
>JBGTDH010000675.1:0-3054 GCA_041748435.1 Pirellulales bacterium | reverse complement strand
CCTTGTCACCCCCTCACCTTGTCACCTTGTCATTCCTCCATACTAATACAGGTGAACTCAACACTTCACGCTCTTGCGCTTCTTCCCCAGCGTGCCGCGCTGGCGAATCTTCTCGATGTACTCGGCAATGTCGGGCACCTTGCAGGAAGTGTTGCCCATGTCCACCTCGACCGGGCCGATCTTCTCCGCAACCTTGAGGGCCTGATCGGTGAGCGCGGGCACGCTGCCCCCCAGAGCGATTACAAAGGCGTTCATGCAATACCGCACGCGATTAGGCGCATCGTGAATGGTTTTCTGCACGCGCAGGAGAAGCTGCTTGAGTTCGGCCAGGTCCAGCTCTTCGTCGGGCTTGCTGCTCACGATCCCGCCGAGCGTACACCAGCCGCCGGCGGCGATGCTTTCTTGTTTGGAATCAATCCATTTGAGGGCCAACTCCCGGCCGTGCTTGCTGCCGGCCGCGACCCAGGCCACCGTGCATTCGCTGATCATGTGCCAGGAGGCCTGTTTGGCCCAGCGGTCCAGATCCTTCTTCGTCATCTGCATGTCGTCGGCGATCAGGCCGGCCAGGTACATGGCGTCCGAGATGCCAGTATCGTAGAGTTCCAGCGCCAGTGCGTGATCAGTCTTGATTCGCTTCTGGATCTTCTTGAGATATTCGATCTTGACGCCGAAGAACGGCTCCTTGGCCCCGTGGTTGGTGAAAACCCGCTTATACGACTCGCTGCCGCGGCCGCGGAGATCCTCGACGATTTCAGAAGCAGTCATTGCGCGATGGTGTGCGAAAGAGGATGGAACGATGACAAGGTGACAAGATAAGGGGGTGACAAGGTGAGTCAACCCCAGGTACGTGCGCATCATCGCGAACGTTGAAGTGGTTTTCAAGTGCCTGTTTCGCCGGCCAGCCGCTGGTCCACGCCTTAGCTCAGTTTGCCGATGGCGGCCATGAAGCGATCGATGACTTTGATCTTGGCATCGATGTGGGTCTTGTCTTCCGGCTTGCCGAAGAAGTACGCCTTCCACGTATCGGCGATGTCTTCGCCCAAGCTGGTGCGGGCATACGTGTTGGCCTCGTTGCCCTTGTAGCGCGTGGTGCCGAAAGCGAACGTGGTCCCGTTCTTGTAGTACCACGGAGTGCCCCGAGTCTCCAGCCCTTTGGTGTATCCGGCAAGAGGCGTGTTGGACTGCACCCAGCCGCTGATCGTTCTGAACTCCTTGTTGAGATTGATGCCCGTCTGGCTAACCCATTCGTCGGAGCTGTCCCAGTTGTGAGCCAGTTCGTGAATCACCGTCTCGTGCAGGAGGGGGTCGGTCAGGAAGGCGGCGTCATACAGTGTCACCGATCCCGATTTGTTTCCGTGATCGCCCGTGGTCTTTCCCATGTCGCCGCCGCGGACGAAGGTCAGTGATTTGTTGTCATGCCGCTTCAGCAGCCGCGTGTTCTTGTTTTTATCATGCAACATGTTGAACATGGTGTCGATCTTTTCGATGTCTTCCGGCTTCCACTCACGAGCGCCATTGGCAAATTGGATGTGGGCATCCGCGGTCTCGATGGTTCCGGGTTTGTCTTGGATGTCGGTGAGCAGGCGGTCTTTGTCCGCACCGCCGTCGAGCGTGTCGATGCCAAGTCCGCCGTAGAGCCCGTCGTTTCCTATGCCGCCGTAGAGCTTGTCTTTGCCGCCGCGGCCGTAAATCAGGTCGTTGCCGCCGTTGCCGTAGAGTTCGTTCTCCAGATCGTTTCCGAAGATCTGGTCGTGATAAGTACTGCCTTGAACCTTGTGAATGTCGGTCAGCTTGCCGTCGCGATCCTTCAGCGATAGTTGCAGATGCCCCAGCGCCACATCTTGCACGGTCTGGTCATTCAGGTCGATCACAATGCCGTCTTTGCCGCCGACCAGATTGCGGAAATCGAGCGTGTTGAAGAGGTCCTTTTCGTGGTCGTCGTCAATGCGATCACGACCCAGCTTGCTGCCGCGAAATTGGTACGTATCGCCCCCCTTCTCGCCGTGCAGCGTGTCGTCGCCTCCGCGGCCCTCGAGCGTATCGTTGCCGCTGCCGCTCCAGAACTCATTGTTAAGGCTGTTGCCGCGAATCACGTCGTCGAACTTCGTGCCCATCACATTCTCGACGGCCTGGTTGCTGGTGATCGTGAGTTGGAGCAGCCCCGGGATTACCGTTTGCTTGGTGATGTTCTCCAGATCGATTGTGATGGCAGGGGTGAAGTAGAATTTGATGCTGTCAATGCCGTCTCCCGCGCCTCCGGAGATCGTATCGCTGCCGAGATTCATGGGCAGATTCTGCCCGTGGGAGTAGTAGAAGGCGTCGTTGCCTCCTCGGCCGATGAGCATGTCGTCTCCCATGCCTCCATCCAGGACATCGTTATCCGGCCCGCCATCCAGGGTGTCTTTTCCGCCCACGGTAGGCGTCAGGATGTTGTAGGCGCAGGCCATGTCTCCGTAAAGGAAATCGTCATGCTTGCCGCCGAACAGGTCGTCGTCCCCCTCCGCGCCCCACAGCGAATCCTCGCCATCGCCGCCATCCAGCCGGTCCTTAAAGCTGCCGCCGTAAAGATCATCATTTCCGCCGTTGCCCCAGAGGTAGTTGCTGCCGGTGTCGGGCAGGTTATCGGTCGGGCGGCCCCAAACGTCGATTCTTGCCTTCACCGGGCGACCATACAACCGATCGGATCCTCCGCCGCCGATGAGAGTGTCGGTTCCTCCCTCCCCGAAGGCGATGCAATTGATTGTGGTGTCGTTGCGGAAGTAGTCGTCCAGTTTGCTGCCCCTGAATTCGATGATCTTGATCCCGGAAGCCGTGAAGCGGGCCTTTTCTCCACCCATCTCGACGACAACGTCGCTGCCCACTTGGGACACGGTTACTCGGGGCGGCGTCTTAATGCGGGGCTCGATGAGCAACTTGGTAGAGTCGATCTCGGAAATCGAGGCGAATGTCGCCATGAGGTTTCGCGTTTCCAGGTGTTCCACCGCCAGGACTCGCTTGCGACGCAACTGCATCGCGGTTTTCTCTCGGCGCGCACACATAGACAGACTCCCCGGT
>JBGTDH010000674.1:0-3718 GCA_041748435.1 Pirellulales bacterium | reverse complement strand
CGAGCTGCCGAGCCTGCGGGAACGCATCAGCGATATTCCGCTCCTGGGCCGGCATTTCCTGGCCCGCGTGTGCGAAGAGACGGGCAAGAAGATCATCGACTTCAACGACGATGCCCTGATTGCCATGCAGCGTTACCGCTGGCCTGGCAACGTGCGCGAGCTGCAGAACGTGGTCGAACGGGCCGTGCTGTTAGGCAAGGGAGACCGCGTGCGGATGGAAGATCTGCCCAACGCCTTGCACACTTCGTCGCCGCTGTCGACGGCGCCGATCGGCGATCGCACACTCAAGCAGGCCTTGGAAGAACCGGAACGGCAGATCATTCTGGACGTGCTGGAGCGGCATCACTGGAACCGCAACCTCACCGCGGATGCCCTGGGCGTGAACCGCACCACGCTCTACAAGAAGATGAAGCGCTTGGGGCTGGAAGACAGTCCCCGCGGCCGCCAGACCCGCGACGAAGAACTCCGCCTGCAATCGCCCGCGGTGTAGTGCTCAACTCGCAACGACCGCCGGCGGCTCCGCCTGTCCGATGTGTTGCAAATTGCGTTTCATTTCATTTCACACCCGCAGACCCGGCCAAAGCCGGATGGACGCCCAAGTTCCAAAGGGACGTAATCTGCGACCTTAGGGCAGCCTAGAAACAGGTGGCAGTCCGGAGACCGTTACCAGTGGATCGCACGCTGCGCAATGGTTGTCCGGAGCCCACGGTGCGGATAGACTCGCAAGTGTGCGTAACAGGCGAGCAACCAAGGCGTTAGCGGCAGCGGAGTTGAAATGGCGCCGTCACCAGCCAAGAAAGCAGCGGTGACTCCGAAGGGCCGCGGGGCTGGCAAAAAGACGAGAACGCGCAAGCCACCTGCGAAGAAATTGATCGATGATGTGACCGCCATCCTGCTCATCAGCCCAAACGCGAGAGCACTCGGCGAGTTCTACCGAGAAACCCTCGGCCTACCTCTTGAAGAGGAGGAGCACGACGGCATCCCCCTGCACTACGGTTGCGTTCTCGGCGATGTTCAGTTTGCCATTCACTCCGCAGACGGCGGTTGGCCAGGAGTCCCAACGCAGAACGCCCAGAGCCCGGTCATCGCCTTCAGCACATCAGAACTGAAGGCCGTGGCCGAACGCTTATCCGCCCACGGCGTGAAAGTGACCGGGCCGACCGACCATGGCTTTGCACAAGGAATCTCGTTTCGAGATCCCGATGGGAATCATGTTTCGGTACTTGAGTACGGGCCGGAATGCTGGTGACCTCGCAAGCGGCAGTTAACAAGGCGCTGAGATGTAACGAGCCCTGCCACGCCCCTGGCCGGTGGCGATGATCCGTTCGAACGGCCCTGGCAGAATTCTCACCGCTGAGGCTCAAGGATGCAGGAATTAAACGCAAAGCCGCGAAGACGCAGAGCCGCAAAGAAAGGCAGGAGCCAGACAACTCCAATCTCCTTGCGCGTTCGCGCCCTTGCGCCTTTGCGTTGAGTTCCTTCGTCGTTGGACTCCGGAAACCTGCTGGGCTCAGCAACGCCCACTGCCCCCGACCGCAACATAGACGCTGCCCTCCCGCCGAGCCGCCGCTTTGCCCGACGCGCCAGGGGCTCGACATGCCCGACAGAACGCTACAAATGCTAAATGCCAACCCTTCGCGACACTTGCGGTCGCGGCTTGTAGCCACCCACCCGAGGCGATAGGCTACGTCGAGCTACCGTGCGGAAACGACGAGGATAGAAGCCAATTCGTTTTTTTGGGCGGGCGGAGATTTAGCGTGGAACTGCAAGAATCATCTCGCACAATGCTTCGGCAAGCGCTCGCTATCCTTGCGATGCCACCAGAATCACAAGTCCGCGCCAATGGTCCGGGTGGCTGTATTGCCTGCGATATCGTTACCGACTTCAATGTTGCGAGCCAAGTAGCACTCCAGAGTGATGGGGAATTGCAAAAGCCACAGCGCGAGTCACTCGAACGCCTCGCCTCTGCAATTGAATCACTACAAAAAGCTGATTGCGTGTGCTTCGACAATGCTGTTTTGGCTCGTCCTGCGTGGTCGAGAATTCGGGAGCTGGCGATGGCGGCACTTGCTGCGTTCGGGTGGTCACATACTGAAGTTCCACCATTCGTTGAAATCAAGACCGGAATTTGGCATCGTCCGGCGGGGTCAGCCGCAAAACCGCGTCGTTAGGCGACCCCGGTTCACCTACGAGGAGCGAGACGTTGCGATTGAGTTGGAGTCTCCGAACGATGCTGCTTATCGTGCCAGTAATCGGCATGGCCCTGGCATTCGTCTACCCGGCAATGGACGTCCTGGGTCACGGCCTTTACTCCACTTGGTACAACAGGAGGTGCCAGCGGCTCGCCGATGAAGCGAACCTGGTCGGGAGGCCCGAGGCCGATGTCGTCAAGGTCCTGGGGCAGCCGACATTCACCTACCTCGATCGCACCTATAATTACGCCCCGGTTCGTTGGTTTCCGGGGGCGAAGTTCCAGGTCCACTGCGAGAACGGTATCGTGATCGGCCTGGAGCAGTTCGACGACTGACGACGGAGGCGCCTAACCTCCCGCTGCAACCCCCTGCGATTCTCCATGATCGCCTCAGGGACTGCTTGCCATTACGCGATGCTTTCCTGCCCGGCGGCGAAGACGGCGTCCACTTCGACGGAGAACCCCGGCAGGGCAACGCTCGTGGCATGTGTGCTGCGGCCGAAGATGCCATGCTCGCGATAGGTCGTGCCGTCCAGCACCAGCACCATGATCTGATGCAAGTCGGGATCGACGGTCCAATACTCAGGAATGCCCGCCTCTGCGTACTCCTTCCACTTGATCTCCAGATCACGCTTTCGGTCGGCATCGCTGGCGCTAACGATCTCCAGCACCAGATCAGCGCCGTAGGGTTGGCCGAGATGGTTTCGGCGGCGCTCCGGCCGCATGAACACCAGATCGGGCTCACGATAACTGCCCTCAATCGTGCGCACGGGAAAAGGAGCAGGCACAATCTCCCCTAGGCGATGCTGCACGATGAAGCGGTCAAATAGAAACAATAAATACTTGAAGATTCGTTGATGCAGGATTGTAGGCACGGGCAGAAACTCCAAGCAGCCGTTGTTGAACTCCACGAGCCGACCAATGTCCAGCGCCAGATACGACGCCTCGCTCCACTTTCCCTGATACGGATAGTTCAACGCCATTTCCCACACCGGCTCGCCGATGGGCGGAGTTCGGCCCCCCAGATGGATTTCGGTTGCAGTCAGGATCATGGTTTACAACTCGCCAGGGTTTGGATTTCCACCATCGCATTCTAACACGTGGCGACCGGTCTCATGCAGATCTCAGACGAAGCCGTCTTGGAGCATGGGACCGATCCAGGCGAGCATCTCGGTGGCTTGCGGAAAGACATCGGTGCGGCGCACGAAGCCGTGAAGCATCCCGGGGCAGCGCCGCAGGTGCGTGGGCACGCCGCACGTGGCCAGGCGCGTGGCATAGGCTTCTCCTTCGTCGCGCAGCACGTCGCATTCGGCCGTAATCACAATTGCGGGGGGCAGGCCGGTCAGGTCGGCGGCTTTGAGCGGAGAGGCGTAGGGCTGCTGGCCATCGGCTTCGCGCGCGAGATACTGTTGCCAGAACCAGCGCATGGCCGGCCGCGTGAGAAAGAATCCGTGGTCGAACTCGCGATAGGACGCCGTATCGAAGGAATAATCGGTTACGGGATACAGCAAGAGTTGCTGCGCGATG
>JBGTDH010000673.1:0-4804 GCA_041748435.1 Pirellulales bacterium | reverse complement strand
GGGCCGCGCTGATCTCGGCCAGCGGCGGCCCTTGGGGCGGCTGCGTGTACGATGTCGATCGCATTGTCGAGCGGTGCCGCTAGTCGACCCGCTCGGCCGCTGCGTTGACTCGTCGACTACATGCGGCAGCGGGTGCCCATGTTTGAGGCAGCTAGCAGCATGTGCGTCCCATGGCAACCAGCGACGGAAACGAGTCGTGGGACACGCTTTGAAGCGAATCCGACGGCATGCGGCGGGGTGCAGGGCACGGAACTTGCCAACTCACATCGGCAACCAACGATCGCATGCTCCCGCTGCTTAGGTCGGGAGGTCACCAATACAGGAAAGTGGGCTGTCAATGAAACACGGATACCTGATCGACATGGATGGCGTGGTGTATCGCGGATCGGAGTTGATTCCCGGCGCCGATCGCTTTGTCCACGAACTGCGCGAGCGCGACATTCCGTTCTTGTTTCTCACCAACAACAGTCAGCGCACGCGCCGCGATGTGGCGGCTAAGTTGGCCCGCATGGGCATCGAGGTTCAAGAGCAGCACGTCTTCACCTGCGCCATGGCCACCGCGCGATTTTTGGCGCAACAAAAACCCGGTGGCACGGCGTTCGTCATCGGCGAAGGGGGCCTGCTCACGGCTCTGCATCAAAACGGCTACGCCGTGGTGGATCACGAGCCGGACTACGTCGTCGTCGGCGAGGGGCGGACGTTCAATCTGGAGCTGGTCGAGGCGGCCGTGCGCATGATTCAAGGGGGCGCCAAACTGATCGCAACGAATCTCGACCCCAACTGCCCCACGGCCCATGGTCTGCGACCCGGCTGCGGGGCAATGGTCGCCATGTTGGAGATGGCCACGGGCGCCAAGGCGTTCAGCGTCGGGAAGCCCAGCCCGGTGATGATGCGGGCTGCTCGCAAAGAGTTGGGCCTGACCACCGACGAGACGACGATGATTGGCGACACGATGGAGACCGATATCCTCGGCGGCGTGCAACTCGGCTATCACACGGTGCTGGTGCTCAGCGGGGGCACGGGGGCCACAGACCTGGATCGCTATGCGTTTCGGCCGGAGCTGGTCATCGACAGTCTGGGCGCATTCGCCGCGCTGCTCGACAAGACCGACTGGCGACCTCGCTGGCACGCTCCGGCCACGCTGCGCAACGGGCGTCGCCGACGCCCAGCGGTGGCGCGCGCGTAGACGGCGGTTTAACCGTGGGGATTCTGATCGTCGTGGAATCGCCACTGCTTGTTGACAATCAGTCGCGCGCCACGGCGAAAGGAGAGATAAGACCAGGCCCATTGCAGCACGACCAGAAGCCGGTTCTTGAAGCCGGTGAGATAGTAAATGTGAACAACCAGCCACAGGAGCCAGGCCGGAAAGCCTGCGATCTTGAGCCGCCCGATTTCAACAATCGCCCGGCTGCGGCCGATCGTGGCCATCTGCCCCTTATCGACAAAGTGAAATGGCTTCCGCGGCCGACCGGCGATCTCTCCCAAAATGGTCTTCGCCAGATAACGTCCCTGTTGCATGGCAACGGGCGCCGTTCCGGGAAGCGGCTTGCCGGTCTGATGCGAAAACGATGCCTGATCGCCGGCGACGAAAACCTCCGCATGCCCCGGCACGCTCAGGTCCGGCTCGACGATCACGCGTCCTTGACGATCGACCTGCAATCCGGCAGCCGGGCCCAAGGGAGAGGCCTTGACGCCTGCGGCCCACAACACCGTCGCGGCCCGCAGACGCTCCGACCCCAGCTCCACACCTTGTCCGTCGATCTTTGTGACGGCGCTGTTGACCCACACCTGGACGCCGAGGTGCTCCAGATCGCGCGTGGCGCGGGCCGCCTGCTGCTCGCTGAACATCGGCAAGATGCGCGGGCCCGCCTCCAGCAAGATCACGCGGGCCGAGGCAGCATCGATGTTGCGAAAATCGCGAGCCAAGGTGAAGCGGCTCATCTCTCCGATGGCGCCGGCTAGTTCCACACCCGTTGGCCCGCCGCCCACGACCACAAAGGTCAGCAATCTCTTGCGGTCCTCGGGCGAGGGACCCAACTCGGCGGCTTCGTAGGCAGACAGCACGCGGCGGCGAATCTCGGTGGCCTGCTCCAGATTCTTCAGACCCGGTGCATGCTCTTCCCATTCTTCGTGGCCGAAATAACTGTGCCGCGCTCCGCAGGCCACTAGGAGATAATCGTAGCTCAGCTCGCCAAAGTCGGCCGTGATTGCCTTGCGGGCCAGATCGATCGCGCGCACCTCGCCCTGCAGCACGCGAATGTTGCGATACGCCGAGAGCAGACTGCGGATGGGCGCGGCGATATCGGCCGGACTCAGGCCCGCCATTGCCACCTGATACAGCAACGGCTGAAACAGGTGATGATTTGTGCGATCGACCAGCGTGACTTCAACGCCGCGAACGCCCCCCAGCCCTTTGGCGGCATTCAGCCCCGCAAAACCGCCGCCGATGATCACAACCTGAGGCATAGTTTTGGGACTGGATGCAGTTTCATGCGAACGGCTTCCGTTGGCGGTTTCGCGGATACCGCTAAGCCGCAAGCGGAGGCCGCGCCACGCGCTGCGTCGGAATCGCAGCGCATAACACGCAGCGCCGGCACGCTCTTGACGGTTTGGGGCCGACACCGTACTTTAACATGTTCGGCGAAAGCAGTTGCGTTCGCTGTACGGATTTTTGCCAGCGTAGCTTCAATCGGCAGAGCACCGCATTCGTAATGCGGGGGTTAAGGGTTCGACTCCCTTCGCTGGCTCTTGACCTTCCTGCCGCGGGCCGCTTCAGGCGGGCACTTGTGCTGTTTTCCCGAACGCAAAAGAAATGTTGAGGAGCCATGTCGATGGCGCAAGCCGTGCAAACCAACGTCAAGGAACTGTTTCTCTCCAGTGGCTCCTTCGGCGCCGCCGAGGCCGAGCAGCTCGTTCATGCCATTAGCGAAGACCATTCGCAGTACCGCACGCTGCGGGAAGCCGTGCAGGAGCTGGAGACGGCCGAGTCTTCCGCCACGCAACGCTTACGGCTGGGTGTGGGCTATTACCTGTTGGGCCGCTACCGACTGGCGATTGAAGCCCTGAGCGGAGCCGAGCCGACGGGAGGCGTAGCGCCCTTCTACCTGGGCAAGACGTACTCCTCACTGCAGAACTACGGAGAGGCGCAAGACTCATATCAAAAAGCGGCTAAGGCGGGCTACAACGCCGGCCTGAGTTCGCTGGCCAAGGCCGAGGCGCTGCGCAGCCAGGGCGATTCCAAGAGTGCCTTGGCAGAACTGGATAAACTCTCCGGCGCCATCGAGCAAACGGCCGAGTATCTCTACCAGCGCGGCGCCACCGTGGCCAATCTGGGCGGCAATCCGCAAGAGGTCGTGGCCCTGTTCGAGCGTGCCGTCGAAGTCGATCCTCGTCATCCGGGGGCACTTTTCGGCCTGGCGGCAGAGAACGATCGCCGCGGCAACGACGAAGAGGCCATGCGCCTCTACGAACGATCCACCTCCCGCATGCCCGCCCACGTGGGATCGCTCTTGAACCTGGGCATCATGTACGAGGATCGCAACCAGTTTGAGAATGCTCGCCGCTGCTACCAGCGCATTCTGGATGTGTATCCCAATCACGATCGGGCGCGGCTGTTCTTCAAAGACGCCAACGCCTCCGGCGAGATGTTCTACGACGAAGACGCCCAGCGCAAGCGGGACCGCCTGAGCCAGGTGCTCGGCATTCCCGTCACCGATTTCGAGCTCTCCGTCCGCAGCCGCAACTGCCTGCAGAAGATGGGCATCATGACGCTGGGAGACCTGACCTCCACCAGTGAGCAGGAGCTGCTGGCCAGCAAGAACTTCGGCGAGACCTCGCTGGTGGAAATCAAAGAGATGATGGCCTCCAAGGGCATCTCCCTGGGTCAGTTTGCCAACGAGAAGACGCGCACGGAGATGGAGTTCGAGCCCGCCGTGATGAGCCCCGACGAGCAGGCCCTGCTCAGCAAGCCCATCGCCGACTTGAACCTTTCGGTGCGGGCACGCAAGTGCATGATCCGCCTGGGGGTGAGCACCATTTCCGAACTCATTCGCCGCACGGGCGACGAGTTGCTGGAATGCAAGAACTTCGGCGTGACCAGCCTCAACGAAGTGCGCGAGAAGCTCACCGGCCACGGCCTCAAACTCCGCGGCGACTGACCTCGGGTAGCTGAATTCGTGAGAATTCAGATTCGGAACTGTCACCAGTTCCGCTACACGCTCCATGCCCGCCCCAATCACCTTCACGCTCCACCACACCGACGCCACGAGCGCCGCGCGCCGTGGCACGCTCATCACGACGCATGGAACCGTGGAGACGCCCGCCTTCATGCCCGTGGGCACGCGGGCCACGGTCAAAGGTCTGACGATCGATCAGGTGCGTGGCACCCGCGCGCAGATGCTGCTGGCCAACACGTATCACTTGCTGTTGCGTCCCGGCGAGCGCGTGGTGGAGGAGCTCGGCGGCCTGCACGCCTTCATGGGCTGGTCCGGCCCGATTCTCACCGATAGCGGCGGCTTTCAGATCTTCAGCCTGGCGCAGATCGCGAAGATCCAAGACTCCGGCGCGGTGTTCCGTTCCCACCTGGATGGCAGTCTGGTCGATCTGTCGCCGGAGCGGGCAGTGCAAGTGCAAGAGGCGTTGGGAAGCGATATCGCGATGGTGCTCGGCAACACGTATCACCTGGCGCTGCGGCCGGGCGACGAAACGGTCGCGGCGCTCGGCGGCCTGCACGCCTTCATGGGCTGGGATGGGCCGATCCTCACCGATAGCGGCGGGTTCCAGATTTTCAGTTTGGCCCAGCGGG
>JBGTDH010000672.1:0-2062 GCA_041748435.1 Pirellulales bacterium | reverse complement strand
ATACGTGTGCTGCCGCCGCTCTTGTCCGGCGGCCAGGGTGCCGTAGCTGCGGCGCTCGCCGTCGCCCGCCAGCCAGAACAGCTCGATCGCACCGGCGGTGCGATTAACGAACGTGAGCCATGTCTCGACGCCGGCTTGCTCTGCGTTACTCGCCGCCGGCCGGTTGCGCGCCGCTTTTCTCTCCGGTGCGGGAACGGCTTCGATCGTATAGGTCTTCAGATCGCACGACCAATGCTTGTCCCCGCCGCGAAACGTGATGCGATCTGCTGCCCGATCGAACTCCAGGTCCTCCAGCGGAAGGGCATCGGCCCGCACATCGCGCACGCCCGCTTGTGTCAACGACTCCGCCAGCCTCGCATGATCAAACGCCAACTGCCGCGTGGCCTGCTCGACATCGACGAATACGAACTCATGCTTCTGCGGTCCCGTTTGCACGCGATACCAGAAGTGCCGGTTGCCCTCGAGCCAATGCGGCGTGACGCTATCGCGAAACACCTTGTTGGCCGTCAGCCGCGACAGATTGTTGGCCCGCTCGTAATCGGCCTTGCTGCCCGCCGCCGAAGCGAACGCGGAAAGTGCCACAAGAATCCAACCCGCCGAGAGCATTGCCTGGCCGCGCGTCATGACGGTCCTCATTCGGTTAACGTCGTTATTCGTTGACAATCTCGCATACCCCAACTTGCCCTTCGCACTCGTCGACTTCCATGCGCACACGCTGCGGGCGAATGCCCAGCCGCGCGTCCAACGCTTCGAGCAGGCGATGCCCCAGATATCGAGCCAGCAGCTCGGCCGTGGTGTTTTCGAGAGCCAGGATCACGCAATCTCCGCGAGGGAAGACCCAGCGGCGGTCCTCGAACGCAACCTCGACGCTGTCGTCGTCTGGTGTCACCCGGATCGTGGGGTGGCGATCGGGCAGCAACATGTGATGATCCAACTCCAGCACCAGGTCGCGGAGCGTGTCGCGCAGCGCGATGAAGTCGAGCACATAGTGATTTTCGTCCAACGGGCCGGAAACTTCCGCTGCCACGCGGTAGTTATGACCATGCAGACGTTCGCAGATGTTGCCGCCAAACGTAATGAAGTGCGCGGCGCTAAACACCAGGAAATCTTTGCTGAGGCGGACGTGGTATTGCTCGGACATGGCGATCCTTCTCGTGTCATAACGATCGTCCGGCCAGAAAGCCCAGGAACACGGCGGCAAGGCCCAACGCATTCTGCGCCACAAAGTTAGCCGCCGCCAGCAGCCACTGCGAGTTCCGCAAGTAATCGCTGGTGTCGAAGGCGTAGGTGGAGAAGGTGGTGAACGCCCCCATGAACCCGGTGAGCAGCACCAGTTGCGTGGGACCGCCGGCCGGCAATCGCGGTCCGGTGATCGCCACGATCAATCCAAACAGAAAGCAACCGAGCACATTCACGACGAGCGTGCCCCAGGGGAACCCCGGCCCGACGCAGCGGAGGACCGCCAGGCTTAGACCATAACGGCACAAGGTGCCCACGGCGCCCGCCGCGGCGAGCAATCCGATCTCTCGCATGATTTGCTCCTCAGGATGCACTGGCCCCGAAGGGGCGGACGTATCAGGAGTCAGTCCCACAGGTATCGCTTATCGTATTCGAGTTGATGGCGCTGGAGCAGTTCGAGGAATTCCTCCTGATAGGTCCGCTTGCGATGATTCCGCCCATGTATTCGAACAAACGGGGTTGAATCGCGGACTCGATGAGGTTCTGCCGATGCTTCGTGCTGAAGACGATGTGGCAATGCAAGGCGACGAACGATTGTGGCATAGAGCCTCTCTGGAGTCGATGGACCCGGTGTGGACGTGGTGTGGAAGACGAACGCCCCTTCGGGGCTAGCGGTTCGCTTGCAGTAGCCAGGGGCTTCCGCCCCTGGCTAGGAACGAAGGCCCCATCCGGGGCTACGACATTGGCCTCATCACGCCAGCAGCTCGGGGATCACGCGGGCGGGTTCCACGCCGGTGAGCCGTTGGTCGAGGCCTTGATGGCGGTAGACGAAGCGCTGGTGGTCGAAGCCAAGGAGGTGCAGCGCGGTGGCGTGGAAGTCGCG
>JBGTDH010000671.1:0-1865 GCA_041748435.1 Pirellulales bacterium | reverse complement strand
ACTGCGGCGGGCGGCGGTGGAAAGCAATTCGCCCCACAGTCCCGAACGCATGGATCCGCCCGCCGCGGCAATGAGCACGTCGTCCCGGCGGGCGGTATCGACTGCGGTGAGCTCCAAGGCATAAGGCTGCGCATCTGTGTGAGCCATGTCGGCCCACAGCGTGGTCTTGGCCCTCCCGATGAGCACGCCCTCCACGGTCAGCGGCTTCAGTTGCGCGCGGGGAGATTGATTCCGCAGGCCCACGGCGTCCAGCGCGTCGCACACGACGGCGCTGTAGAAGCAGCCGCGCATCATCTCCAACGTGATGGGTCCTTCGCGCGCACTCATGTCGTTCCTCTCCCAGATTAACGCGCGGCCGCGGTCTCCGCTGCAACGCGTTCCGCCTGACGCAGGGCGCGCAGAATGTTGCGGCCGAGAATCTTGTGGATGTCTCCGGGCTTGTGCCCCCGGTTAAGCAACTCCTGCGTGAGGTAGGGAAAGGAAGCAACATCTTCCAGTTGCGTGGGCGCCAGCGTAATGCCGTCGTAATCGGAGCCGAGGCCCACGTGATCGACTCCGGCAACTTTGATCACGTGCTCGATGTGATCGACCACAATATGCAGCGTCCCCTGCTCGATGGGGTTCTCCCGCCGCCACTGCGCCAGGGCCTTCTCGTACTCGGCTTCGATCGGATATTTGGCCTTGAGCTCGCGGCGCGCCTGGAACATGTTGTTCATCCGCCGCGCAGACTCGGGCACCACGAATCCGGAAAAGAAATTGATCATCACTACGCCGCCGTTGGCCCGGATAAGTTGCAGCACGTCGTCGGGCACATTGCGCGGATGCTGGGCGATCGCATAGGCCGAGGAGTGGGAAGCAATCACCGGCGCGGTCGAGACCCGCAGCGCGTCTTTCATGGTCTCTGGAGACACGTGCGAGATATCGACAAGCATGCCCAGCCGATTCATTTCGCGAACCACCTCCTCGCCAAACGGCGTCAGTCCGCCGTGCTTGGGGTCGTCCGTGGCGCTGTCGGCCCAGTCCAGCGTGTCGCTGTGGGTCAGGGTCATGTAGCGGGCGCCCATGCGATAGAGTTGCCGCAGCACGCCTAGCGAGTTCTGAATGGAATGGCCCCCTTCGACGCCGATGAGCGAGGCAATCTTGCCCGACGCGTGGAGACGCTCGATGTCGTCGGCGCTGAGAGCGAGCTCGAAATCCTGGGGATAACGCCGCACCAGACGCTGCACCAGGTCGATCTGCTCCAGCGTTTGCTGCAAGCTGTTGCCGGTGCGAGCGGTCTCGGCCGGCACATAGACCGACCAGAACACGCCTCCCAGGCCGCCCTGGCGCAGCCGCGGGATATCGGTATGCAGCTTGGGCTGCCGATGGGCGACATCGAACTTCTCGAAGCCCGAGTCGGCGCGCGTGCGCAGCTCCCACGGAAGATCGTTGTGGCCATCGATCAGCAGCGCCTGCCGATGCACAGCCAGGGCCTCGGGGGTCAGCACAACCTTGGGGCGCGGCGTGGCTTGTCCCCACGCCGGGCCACACATCAGGCCCATCAACAGGAATATTCGCATGGCGAGAAACGGCAACTCAGAGAGAATTCGAGCAGTAACTCTCGCGAATGTGAGCCAAACGGGGTCGAAAGTCAAACGTCGGCCGAATTCCGCGTTACATTTGGGGGGACACGTCGCCTAGCAGGGCGGGCAACGGCGGCCAGCATGGAGACTCCACACGATGGGCGAGTTCCTGACTCTATTGATCGTCCTGGGTCTGGTGCTGATCGTCATTTCCGTTCTGGGCCACGGCCTGTGGCTGGCAGGGGCCTCGTTCCTGCGCTTAATTGCGGGCCAGGCGACGAAGCCCACCGCGCCGGCCCGGCA
>JBGTDH010000670.1:0-3132 GCA_041748435.1 Pirellulales bacterium | reverse complement strand
TCGGCACGGCGCTGCTGGTCGTGACGCCCATCACCGGCGCGTATGTGGCGCTGCGATTGGTGTTCCCCATCGCCCCCGTGTGGGTCTTGCAAAGCATCGGGCTGGTGTCGCTGGCCACCGCGTTCTACGCCGCCGGCATGGCGCTGGTTCAGCGGGAGGCGCGGCGGTTCTTCTGCTACTTGTTCATCAGCCATTCTGCGCTGGTGTTCACCGGACTGGAGTCGGTCACCACTCTGGGCCTGACCGGCGCGCTGTGCGTGTGGCTCTCCGTGGCGCTGTCGCTAACGGGCTTCGGCCTGACGCTGCGGGCGTTGGAAGCCCGCCGCGGACGGCTGTCGCTCTTGGAGTTTCACGGCGTGTATGAGCACACGCCGGCACTGGCAGTCTGCTTCCTGCTAACGGGGCTGGCCAGCGTCGGCTTTCCGGGCACGTTTGGATTTATTGGAACGGAGTTGTTGGTGGATGGCGCCGTCGAGGCGTATCCGCATGTGGGCGTCACGGTGGCCATCGTTGCGGCGCTCAATGGCATTGCCGTGCTGCGGGCCTATTTTCTGTTGTTCACCGGCACGCGGCATGTCTCGAGTGTCTCCCTGGCTATTGGTCGGCGCGAGCGATTTGCCGTGTTCACCCTGGCAGTGCTCATTCTCGGCGGCGGGCTGATCCCTCAGCCGGGCGTGGCCTCGCGCTATCAAGCAGCCGCCGAAATTCTCCGGAAACGCCAGATGACCGAGCCGGACGCAACCCTCCATGCCGTCGAGCGAAGCTCGAAACCTCAAGCCGACGCGAGTGGAGTGATT
Organism: Pirellulales bacterium; assembly: GCA_041748435.1. Taxonomy (GTDB): domain Bacteria; phylum Planctomycetota; class Planctomycetia; order Pirellulales; family JBGTDH01; genus JBGTDH01. The sequence goes on along the minus strand of JBGTDH010000670.1, from coordinate 2,335 downwards.
GTCGACGTTCATGCGGAGAGGTTAGACTAGCGCGAACCTGCGGCGCGCGCTCGTCTTACTGATTCCATCCGTGGAGAGGTATGTCATGAAAGGGATATCGTTTGCGGCTCTGTTGCTGGCGCCGCTGACTGCGCTGGGCGCAGCCGATGCGCCTCTGAAGTTTGACGATTCGTCACCACGGCGCTATGAGTTGACGGCGCGAGCCAGCCGGATTGATTCCCGGACCCGGCCGCATCCCGAGATCGATTTTGTCTTCGAGAAGGATGGCAAGCCGCAAGACGTCCAGCACGCGGCGGTCGACACACGCGTCGAGCCGCAAGGCAAGCTGGTCATCTGGCTCATGGGCTACAACGCGCCCCTGTTTGAGCGAGTCTCCGGCTACGGGTTGCACGTCATCCGGGTGCATTACGCCAATGGCTGGTTCAACAAGTTCGGCAGGCAAGCTCCACCCACGGATGACAAGTTCCTCGGCAAGATCCGTCTTGAGGCTGCAACCGGGGAGGACGTCAGCGACGCGGTGGAGATCCCCAGACCCGACGGCATGGCGGAGCGTGCTCTGCAGTTTGTGAAGTGGCTGGCCAAGGAGAATCCCCAAGGGCAGTGGCAGCACTTTCTCACCGCCGATCAACAAGGGCTGCGCTGGGACCGGGTGATCATGGCGGGCAGTTCGCACGGCTCGACAACCGCGGCCCGATTTGCCAAGCATCAGCGAGTCGATCGCGTCGTGATGTTCTGCGGGCCGCGAGATCAGCACGAAACCTGGCAGGGACTTCCCTCCGCCACACCTGCCCAGCGCTTCTTCGGCTTCAGCCATGTGCTCGACGGCGGATGGGCCGGCGACCATTACTGCCGTTCCTGGGAGTTGCTGGGTCTGCATGCATTTGGCCCGATTGTGAACGTCGATACCGCCGCGGCTCCCTTTGGGAACACGCGCCGGCTGATCACCACCGCGGACGTAAAGAGCGATGCCAACCGTGCACACAGCTCCGTGACGCCAGGCGGCGCCGCCGTTAAGGACGCTGCGGGCAAGTACATTCACGAACCGGTCTGGCGATACCTCTTCACGCATCCCGTCGATGAAGTTGGTCTCGCACAGCCGGCCGATCCCAAATGCCGCCAGGACCTACGCAGAGCCAGCGGTGCATCGAACTAGCGCGAACGCAGAACCGTCGATCTCTGAGGGAGGACTACCATGAAACGCCGTATTAACAACTCGCTCAGCGTCGTTCTGCCGGCAGCGTTGTGCCTGCTCACGACTTTCGCTCGGGGCGACGGCAAGCCGAACATGATCTTCATCCTCAGCGACGATCTCGCCCAGGGGGATGTGGCTGCTATGGACAAAAGCTAATCCACACACCAAACCTCGATCGCATGGCCCGCGAAGGCACGCGGTTCACCCAGGCGTATTGCGGGACCACGGTCTGCGCGCCGTCGCGGGCATCGCTGATGACGGGTTTGCACACGGGGCACTCTCCCGTCCGAGCCAACTGGGAGATCGCTCCCGGAGAAGGTCAGCTCCCGTTGCCCGCGCAAACCGTCCCCGTGGCGCAGGTGCTCCAAGGCGCGGGCTACGCCACGGCCTGTGTCGGCAAGTGGGGCATGGGAATGTTCGACACGACCGGCAGTCCGCTGAAGAAAGGGTTCGATCATTTCTTCGGATACAACTGCCAGCGGCATGCCCACTCGTATTTCCCTGCTTATCTTTATCGCGACGACCAGCAGTTCGAGCTGCCGGGCAACGACGGCAATGGAATGGGCGCGACGTATGCCCAAGAGTTGATCCAGCGCGATGCGGAACAATGGCTGCGGGCCAACCGTCAACGGCCTTTCTTCCTGTTCTACGCGATTACGTTGCCGCACGGCCGGCACGAGATCGACGACCTGGGTGAGTATGCGAAGACCGATTGGACCTCGCAGCAGAAGGCGTACGCGGCGCAGGTCTCGAGGCTGGATGCGGATGTGGGGCGAATCGTCGCCCTGCTCAAGGAGCTCAAGCTCGAGGAAAACACGCTCGTGATGGTGGCGGGAGACAACGGCTCGTCGTTCGATGCCAGGTCCGAGATGGGACGCCGCTTCGATCAATCGATGGGGGGCAAGCTGCGTGGTTTTTAGCGCAGCATCTACGAAGGGGGGCTGCGTCAGGCGACTACACCATCCGCCCACGACCAAAACTCACGGAGTAGTTCTTGGACAGGTTCTAAGCGTACCCATCCTGCGTGCCCTGATAACGCGCAAGGGAGGCGAGCCAGTCGCGGCCGGCTCGTTCTAATACACGCCGGCGGCGATCCGCTCTATGGCTGCTACGAGCATCAGCCGTTTAACGGCATCTTCCATC
>JBGTDH010000669.1:0-7817 GCA_041748435.1 Pirellulales bacterium | reverse complement strand
GGTCAACAGGCACAAGAGCACCACGAACAGCAGCAAGATGGTGCGGAAGAAAACGGTGAAGGAATCGAAGACGAGCATTCCCGTGAAAATTTCCTGCGCCGGCAAAAGGCCGTCGTGCACCAGGCACGCATCCCACAGGGCAAACGCCAGGCCGACCGTCGAACCGACGAGGGCCAATGGCAGGGCCCCGATTTTTGCGGTGAGCGCGAAGACTCGCAGGAGCAGCATCAGCACGATCGTGCCGCACAGCGCCAACTCCGGGCGAAAGGCCGGGAGGGACACCTGCGTGGTATCGTGCAGCAAACGTTCGAAGATAGACTGAAAGTTCACGGGGAATCTCTAGTTCTTGTCTCGAGCCACCAGTGGTGTCAGCTCCGGCAACTCCGCGGCGCGGGCCTCGTAGGTCGCGGCCTGACCGTTGCGGAGGTTCGCGGCGCTCCATCGCGCCAGATCGTCCACCGTGCGATTGACGCTGGGCGTTGTGTAATCCAGCACCGCTCGCGGATAGACGCCCAGCGCAATGCACAACACGATCAGCGGCACGGCGATCGCCAACTCCCGCGGCGAGAGATCGTGCAAATGATCGCCATGCGGACCCTTGTACTCGGCCCCCAGGTACACGCGTTGAATGGTCCACAAGATGTAGCCGGCAGTAATGATCACCACGAAGGCACACACGACAGCCAGGGCCTTGCTGAAGTTCCACACCGAGAGCGTGACGAACACTTCGCCAATGAACCCGCACAAGCCCGGCAGGCCCAAGCCCGCGAAGAAGATCACCAGGGCCAGCCCGCTATAAACGGGCATCCTGCTGAACAGCCCGCCGAACTGGTCCAGGTTGCGATGATGCACGCGATCGTAGATTACGCCCACCATGAAGAACATGCCGGGGGAGCTGATGCCGTGGGCGATCATCTGGAACATGGCGCCGTTCATGCCCAACTTCCAGTAATCGGGGTTGAACTGATACTCGGCCACGGCGCTCCACACTCCCAGCCCCAACACGACGTACCCCATGTGGCTGACCGAGCTATACGCCACGAGCCGCTTGAAATCTTTCTGGGCGAGGGCGGCAAAGGCGCCGTAGATGATGCTGAGCGCGCCGATGAAGCACACGAACCACCGCAGATCGAAGCCCGCCTCCGGGCAGATGGGATAGCAGATCCGAATGATGCCGTAGCCGCCCAGTTTGAGCAGGATTCCGGCCAGCAACATGCTGATGGGCGTGGGCGCCTCGACGTGCGCATCCGGCAACCACGTATGCACAGGCACGGCCGGCACCTTGATGGCAAAGCCGATGAACAGCAGCAGGAAGGCCCACCAGGCAAGCGACTGTCCGAGCAGCACCTCGTGACTGAACTGGCTGGTGTGCTGCCCGATCTGCTGCAGAGCCAGGATGTTGAACGTGTGTTGCGGCGTTGGCTCCGACCGCAGGCGTGCGGCATCGGCGGGACTGGAGATCACATGGGAATCGAGCAGCATCTGCACACTAAGCTTCTCATCGCGCAGATCGCTGGCGAAGTAGAGCATCAAAATGGCCACCAGCATCAGCACGCCGCCGAGCATGGTATACAGGAAGAACTTGATGGCGGCGTACTCGCGGCGCGGACCACCCCACACGCCGATCAGGAAGTACATCGGCAGGAGCATCACTTCCCAGAACACGAAGAACAGGAAAAAGTCCAGCGACAGAAACACGCCCAGGATGCCGGTCTCCAGGATCAGGTAAAGAATGCAGTACGCTTTGACGTTTTTCTCGATGCCCCAACTGGCAGCCATGGAGAGCACGCACAGGAAGGCCGTGAGCACGAGGAACGGGAAGCTGATGCCATCCAGGCCCATGAAATAATGGATGCCAAACGAGGGAATCCAATCCAACCGGATGACGTTCTGCATCTCGGGCACGCCGAAGAAGAACTTACCTTCGCCCATCCCGGCATCGCCGGGGATGGCCATCCACAGTGTGAGCAGGAAGACCACGACGGTGGTGAGGAAGGTAAGCAATTTCAGAGCGTCCGGTTTGTCCCGCGGCATCAGCGCCAGAATGAGCGCTCCGAGGCAGGGGAGAAAGACGATCAGGCTGTAGAGGACGGGCACGGACATGGCGGTTTCTATCTGATTCTTGTTGTGACTCGATGGTCGAGCCGCGCTAATGGCACTGGTCGACCTGGCGACCGAAATTCCAAACCTCAAATCTCAAACAACTTCGAAATCCAAAATCACAATTCTTCCAACGATCGATCAGCCACTCGCTTGCGCGTAGCTCCAGTAGAAACTCACGAGGACGAACAAGCCGACGGTGCCGACGACGATAAACATCACGTATTGGCGCAGCTTGCCGGTTTGCAAGCCCCGCAGCGCGAGGCCGAACGAATAGGTCCAGTTGGCGATCAGGTTCACCAAGCCGTCGACCAGGTAGCGGTCGATCTTGTCATCGAAGTTGGCCACGGCGACGGTCTTGCGGCCGCAGCCATCGATGAAACGGTCGATGGCCTGTTTGTCGAACTGGGCCACCCATCCGGAAAACACTAACGTGGGATGCACGAAGAGGGCGTTGTACAACTCGTCGAAGTACCACTTGTGCCACAGGAAGTTGTAAATGGCGCGGAACTGCTTACGCACGTCTTCGGCGTGATGCACCTTCCGGCCGTAGAACAGAGTGGCAAGGACAAAGCCCGCCAACGCGGTGGAGAACGCCACCAGCGTGGCCAAAGTGTGATAATTGTGGGAGGCGTGCTCATCGGGATAGTGCAGCTTGAGCAGCACGCCATCGCCAATTGGACCGGCCGGGCGAGCTTGCTCCAAGATTGGCTCCACGCCTAAACCCAAGAGCGGCAACTTCCAGCCCACACCGATGGCAAAGATTGCCAGGATCACCAGTGGTAGATACATGATCGGCGGCGATTCGTGGGCATGCTCGTACACATGCTTATCCGCGGGCTTGCCGGCAAACGTCATGTACCACAGTCGGAACATATAGAACGCGGTGATCGAAGCTCCGGCCGCGGCCATGTAGAACAGCCCGCCGTGCAGGGGATTTTCGTGCTTGAAGCTGAGCGCCTGCGCAATGATGGCGTCTTTGGAGTAGTACCCGCTGAAGCCGATGACAAACGGGATGCCGGCGCCGGCGATAGCCAGGCAGCCCACGAGCATGGTGTAAGCGGTGTAGGGCATCTTGTGCCGCAGGCCGCCCATCTTGCGCATGTCGTTGGTGTGGCAGGCGTGAATCACGCTGCCGGAGCACATGAAGAGCAGGCTCTTGAAGAAGGCGTGCGTAATCAGGTGGAATAGCCCGGCCAGCCAGCCCCCCATGCCCAGGGCCAGCATCATGTAGCCGAGTTGGCTGACCGTGGAATATGCCAACACGCGTTTGATATCGACGGCGGTGATGGCGATGGTCGCGGCCAGGAACAGCGTGATGCAACCAATGTAAGCGATGGTGAGCAGCACTTCCGGGGCGAACACCGGATAGAAACGACCGACCAGATACACGCCCGCGGCCACCATCGTGGCGGAATGCACCAGGGCCGAGACCGGCGTGGGACCTTCCATCGCATCGGGCAACCACACGTGCAGCGGAAACTGTGCACTCTTGCCCACGCAGCCGCAGAAGATGCCGAGCCCCGCGATCACCAGCAGCCAGTAGGCGTAGTGGCCGTGTTTTGCGTGCCAATCTTCCTCTTGCAGGGTGTACTCGATCTGCGACGTGGCGGCCTGTGCTCGGTAGCCGGATGCATCGGTGTGATCGGCGGCAATGCGAGCGACATCGTCGCGCGCGGCAAACAGCAGCATTCCTTTCGGCGTGTGCAGCTCGTAGTGGTTCTCCGGGGAACGGACGAGGCTGAACAAGCCCGGCTGCATCGCGCCCGCGGAATCTTTCCAATCGCCGAAAGAAAAGGTGCCCAGGCTGCCCCAGAGGGCCATCAGGCCGATGATCATGCCGAAATCGCCCACGCGATTGACGATGAAGGCTTTGTTGGCCGCGTTCGAGGCGCTCTTGCGTTCGATGTAAAAGCCGATCAGGAAGTAGGAGCAGATGCCCACCAGCTCCCAGAAGACGAACACCATCGCGATGTTGCCGGCGATGACCAGCCCCAGCATGCTGAAGCAGAACAGCGACAAATATTGAAAGAAGCGATGGAAGCGGCCGTGCCGGTGCAGGTGGTGGCCGTCGGAGAGGGTCACCTCGTGGTCGGTCACGTCGTGCAACTCATCGTGCATGTAGCCGATGGCGTAGAAGTGGATCAGCGAGGCAATCAGCGAGACCATGCAGAACATGGCCACGGTCAGGGCGTCGATGTAATAGCCGACGGTGATGCGGAGCTTGCCGAACTCGCCCAGGGTGTACCAGTCTCCAGAGTACGAGACGGGGGGCGTGACGTGTGCGGAATCGTGGCCGGCATCGACTGCATGTTCGCCGGCATGAGGTTCAATGGTGTGTTCGATCGCTGCATGCTCGCCGTGGCCGCTCTCGCCCACGCCGTGCAGCTTGAGCCAGAACCCGAGAGCGCACAGCGAAAGCACCAACGACGCGAGGATGGCGCCGGTGGCGACATAGCTGGCCAGCAGGCCGTGTTTTCCCAGCCGCGGCCCGAACAGCACAATGATGGTGAACGAGGCCAACGGCAACAGCCAGGCAGCCCCGAGCAACAGCGATAAGGTTTCGGAAGTCATACTAAGTCAATCTGAAACTCGAAATCCGAAATCCGAAACAAACTCAATCGAGAAATCCAAATGTCACAATCGCCGATCGAGCGTCTATTCGAGATTTTAGATCCTTCAGAATTTGTTAATTGAGATTTGTTTCGGGTTTCGGATTTCGAAATTCGGATTTCTCACTAGCCGCGAAGTTCATCCGCCCGATCGACATCGATCGTGGCGTGGTTGTTGTAATAGTTGAGCGCAATCGCCAGCGCGACGGCCGCTTCGGCAGCAGCCAGGACGATCACGAACAGGGCCGTCAACTGGCCATCCAATCCCAGGCTCAGGCCGGAGTCGCTGCGCAGATAGGGACTTCCCAAGGCGATGAAGTTCACGTTCGCGCCATTGAGCACCAGCTCGATGCCCATCAGCACCCCCAGCGCGTTGCGCTTGGTGGCCATGCACACCACGCCGCACACGAACAGCACGGCGCCCACGGCCATATAGTGTGAAACGCCGACGGGTTGGGAGAGAAGGTCCATGCGTGTCAAGTTCCTGCGCGTCGTCGCTTGGTGCGGGCCAGGTAAGCGGCGCCAATGAGTACGACGAGTAAATGGACGGAGACAATCTCAAATGGCAGCAGATAGCCCGCCATGCCGCGGCGAAGCTGCGGATTGGGTTGATCGAGTTGATCGACGCGATGCCCCAACAAGCCCAAGCCCAGCGGCGTGGCGGTATGCGGAGCGGAAGGACCGGTGAAGCCCGTCTTTACCGTATGCCGCGTGTCGACCGGCGTCTCGGGGGAGACATGGGGCATCAGGGCGGCTTCGAAGAATTCGGCTGTCTCGTGGTCTTTGTTCACCGCTTCCACCACACGCCCGGCCGTGGTCTGCCCCGGCTCGGACAACAAGACCAGCACATGCTCCTGGGCATCGAAGCTGGCCGTATGGCGCGTCTTCTCTTCGAAGCGAATCTTCACGCCCGCGTACTTGGGCCCCGGCGCCTTGGCGCGAATGACCACCACGGGCTGCGTGCCGCGGTCGTTGGAGAGCACGCCCACGGCGTGGGCTAAGCGGCGATCGGCCTTCCAATCGTCGATGCTGAAGGCGGCTTGCAGCAGCAAGGCCAACAGCGAACCGCCGACGATGGCTGCCAGGATCCATTCGCCGCCGCCGGTCTTCATCGAAACGAAAGGCCCTTGGGCCGTGAGCATCACACCGAAGATCAACAGCACCACCGTGCCGCCGACGTAGATCAACAGTTGCATGGCGGCGACGAAATCCGCGCCGGCCAGAAAGAACACGCCGGCAGTTGCGCCCAGCGACATGATCAGATAGAAGGCCATCCGCACGACGCTAGCGGCCACCACCACGGCCACGGCGAAGACGCAGGTGAGCAGCGCGAACAGCAGGAAGAAGAACGTATGCCAATTAAGGGCGTCCACGGACATCCTCCTTCTCCGCCGCGGCGACGCTGGCCGCCGCATCCTCTGGATTCATCGCGCCGGCCTTTTCGACGTGCGGGACATCACTCGCAGGCGGCAGAGATTCGGCCACGGCGTACATCGGGCTTACGTAGGGCGGACTCTCGGGCACAAACGCATAGGGTTGGCTGCGAAAGCCCAGCCCGCCGGGCAGCAAAAACGTCCAGCCCACAGCGCCCAGGAATGTCATGGCGGCCAGAGGCGTGCAGTATTTCAAGCAGGTGGTCATGACCTGATCGATGCGCAAGCGGGGCAGAGTCCAACGAACCCAGATCATGACGGTGACGAATACGACGGTCTTGAGAATGAAATTGAGCATGCCCAACAGGTTGGCCAGGTAGCCGAAGAAGCTCCAACTTTCGCCCGGCTCGTAGGCCATGCCCAGGATGTGCGTGATGGGAATCGGCCCGTGCCAGCCGCCGAAGAACAAGATGGCGGCCAGTCCGCTCACGGCGAACATCGAGCCGTACTCGGCCATGAAGAAAAAGCTCCACCGCAGTCCGGAGTATTCTGTGTGGAAGCCGGCCACGAGCTCGCTCTCGGCTTCGGCCAGATCGAACGGGGCGCGATTCACGCTGGCAGTGGCACAGGTGAAATAAATCCAGAATGTGATGAACGTGAAGGGATCGTGGAAGATCAGCCAGTTGAAGAACCAGCCTTGCTGCATGTTGCCGATCGTCACCAGGTCCATCGAGCCGCAAATGAGCACCGGCACCACGACGCACAAGCCCATCGGGACTTCGTAGCTCACCACTTGCGCGGCCTCGCGCATCGAGCCGAACAGGGACCACTTGCTGGCGGAGGCATAACCGGCCAGGATGACGCCGAAAACCTCGAGGCCCATCACCGCCAGGATGAAGAACACGGCCACATTGAGCCGCTGCGCGACCCAGCCATCGGCAAACGGCAAGGCCACGTAGGCAGCGAACGAGGCACAGAAGCTAATATAGGGAGCGATCTTGAACAGCAGGGGATCGGCCCCCTTGGGCATCAAGTCTTCCTTGGTGATGAGCTTCAGGCCGTCTGCCAGCGTCTGCAGCCAGCCGAACTTGCCGCCCACGCGGGTTGGCCCCAGGCGGTCCTGAATACGGCCCGCCACCTTGCGTTCCATCCAGATAAAAACGAGCGCGCCGACTGCCACCACGTGAATCAGCAGCACGCAATGCACCACGGCTGCTAGCGTGTACGCCAGCCAGGTGGGGATATAGAGGGACAGTGTTTCTGCCACGATTTCACTACCCCGGCATCGTGCGGGGTCTCACAGCGGCTTGGTGCCTGGTCAGAAGATCGTGAAATATGGCACAAAGTCCCAATCACGTTCAAGCCCCTAGGGCGGGTTTTTGGAAATCTCCGGATACCAACCGCATGTCCGCCAGGGGCGCGCGTCCTTGCCGGGACTGCGATCCATTACAAGGCCAGGGAAAGCGCCGATCCGCGAGGGCGGTGGAAACATCGAACTCCGTTGTCGCTCTCCAATGGTGCCGGCTCAGTCCAGGTACGCCCGTTCCGCCGCCCGCTGGTACGTGTGTTCCAGATCGACCAAAACAGCTTGGTGGACACTCAACGGGAGCGGCAGCGCCGGGAGCGGCTGGCCGACCTCCAGCGAGCGACGCCACACGCCAACCAGCGTGCCCATGTCCTCGCCCACCGGTATCGCCTCGCCGATCCGGTAGGCTGCGGCGAACGGCGCGGG
>JBGTDH010000668.1:0-4455 GCA_041748435.1 Pirellulales bacterium | reverse complement strand
TATTCACTCGAAACTCCTCCATGCGTTCGGGTCCTTGAGAGTTTCACCACCCTCAAATGACCGAAATCGCCGCGGGGTTTCGAGTTTTTTTTTGTCCCCCACGAATCAGCACCTATCCCGGTACGCTGGTTTAAGGACTAGCGCACGAGCCTCAACATGATTTCAGCAAACAAGAGTCGAATTAAAGGGGACGGGAGTCATTGTTGACCGCGGGGAACGCGCGAGCCGGCCAGCACCGCGGTATGAGAGCTTAGGCCATCAACTCTCGGGGCGATACAGCGGTTTGCCGGGGATGGTGGTGGGCAGGCTCATCAGCAGTGTGCCGCAGGTGATGTAAAGCGTCTTGAGGTCCGGGCCGCCGAAGCGACAGTTGGTGAGCGTGTCTTCCGGCGTTTCCACAAAGGCCAGCAGCTTGCCTTGCGGCGAAAGCACGTGAATGCCCGGCCGCGTATCGAGCGTCTCGCTGGAGCCGCGCTCCTTGTGCAGGCCGGCCGCCACGTAGAGGTTCCCCTCCGCATCGATGGCCATGCCGTCTCCGCTACGGCCTGGATAGAAATCAATCAGCCGCCGCGGATTCGTGGGCTGGCCCGCGGGACTGAGATCATAGGCCAGGATGCAGCGGTTGCGGTCGGCGCGGCCATCGGCCTCGATCAGGTAAAGCGTCCGATCGTCCGGCGAGGTGACGATGCCATTGGGCATGTGGATGTCCGGCGCGTGCAGCACGCGCTGGACGCGGCCGTCGGTGTCGATGCGATACACAGCATGCACGTTCCTGGCCGCCGTATCGGTGAGGGCCATGCGGGAAGTGAAGTAGATGCGCCCTTGAGCGTCGAAGCACAGGTCGTTAGGCGCGCCTAGCGGATGGCCCTCGAACTGATCGACCAGCACTTCGATCCGGCCGGTTTGCAGGTTGGTGCGCGTGACGCGTCCGCTGCCCCCTTCGCACGCCACGAGCCGCCCTTGGCGATCGAACAGCAGCCCGTTGGCAGCGTTCTGATCTTCGCGAAACACGGTGAGTTCACGGCCGTCCCACTTCAGAATCTTGGAGGCCGCGGTGTTGGTGAAGTAGACGTTGCCCGCGCGATCGCAGCAGGGACCTTCGGTAAAGACCTTACGATCCTCGACCTTGGCCAACGTTTTGAGCTGTCCCAGATAGCGGGACGTGGCCAGCTCGTCGTAACGATCGGCAATGCCGGCGGCGGGCGCCACGCCGCCCCGCAAGAGCGTGGCCCCGGTCGCCAGGCTCGTCATGAGAAAATCGCGTCGCTGCATGATGGATGCTCCTCAGTCGATCAAGTCGTGAATTGCCGCCAAACTCTTTCTGGCCGTGGCGTCGAGGTTTGCTTCACTGCCGCCGCCGCGCAGAGGGGAGCACATTTCATAGGCCACGTAGCCGTCAAAGCCCCCTTCCTTCAGGCCGGCGAAGAACGCTGGAAGGTCCATGAATCCATCGCCCACCGGCACGGCCCGCACCGCGTCCGGCTCTTGGCGCGTGTAGTTCACCAGCGCGGGCTGATAGGTGTAGCGCGGAATGCGCACGTAATCTGCCAGCGTGGTCTGCACCATCCGCGGCGCCAGGCGACGGGCCGCCTGATACAAGTCTTCGCCGTGCAGGGCGATCGACCAGGGATCGAACATGGCCCGCAGGTTTGGATGATCCACATCGGCCAGCAACTCTTCATACGCGGCGAGCGAGACGCCCAGATCGTGATGGTTCTGCAGGCCCAGGATCACGCCTTGCTCGGCCGCCACCTCCGCCGATTCCCGCAAGGCTTTCACCGTGCGATCCCAATCGGACGGATAGTTGGCCGCCGAGGTTTCGTAGCCGCTGAAGACCCGCACAATCTTGGCGTCCAAGCAGCGGGCCATGCGCGCCAGGCGCCGCACATAGGCGATCTGCATTTCGACCAGCGGCACCTCGGCGGAGCTTCGTCCCGCGGTGAAATCGGTGTAGCCGGCGATAGTGGCCACTTCCACCCCGGCCGCGCGGGCCGCCTCTCGAACCGGCGCCAGCGATTCTTCGTCCGGATAATCGACCACCGACAGATGCGGCCGCTTGCCGCCAATCTCCACGGCCGGGTATCCCAGCGCCGCCGCCTTGCGAAAGAACTCCGGCAGCGACAACGTGTGCTGACCCCAATATCCCGCGTAGCTCACGGAGAACAGAACAGGCTGCATGGCGATACCGCGGATAGGTGAACACGCCAACCAAGCAACCAAAGCAACCAAAGGTGCTGGGTGGCAATCGGCCTGCGCCGATGTTAGGCTCAAAGCTCTGTAGTGAGAATCCCTCAACTTGATGCAGGAGTCAAGCAGTGCGATTGTTCTCCCTTAGGCTGGCGGTCGTGGCGCTGGTGGTTAGCGGATGTGTCGCGATGGCGCAGGCACAAGAGCCGGCGCCCAAGAAGAATGCCCGCATGCTGATGCTTACGCAGAGCGTCGGGTTCAAGCATGGCGCCGTGACGCGCAAGGAGGGGCAACTTTCGCCGTCGGAGCGCGCCATCACGGAATTGGGCGTCTCCAGCGGCCTGTTCCGCGTCGATTGCACGCAGGACGCCGCCAAGGATTTCACCAAGGAGAATCTCCAGAACTACGAGCTGGTGCTCTTCTACACCACGGGCAATCTGCCCATCGAGAAGGAGGCGTTGGACTATTTTTTCAACGACTGGCTCAAGCAGCCGGGGCACGGTTTCCTCGGCGCGCACTCCGCGGCCGATACCTATCACAATTATGAACCCTATTGGGACATGATCGGCGGCACGTTCAACGGCCACCCGTGGGGCAGCGGCGCCACGGTCACCGTGACCGTTCACGACACGGAGCATCCCATCAGCAAGCCGTGGGGCACGGAGTTCACCATCAAGGACGAAATCTACCAGTTCAAGAACTGGCAGCCGGAGAAGGTGCATGTGCTGATGAGCCTGAACATGGCCAAGACCGAGTTGAAGAAGCCCTATCATGTGCCGGTCGCGTGGTGCAAGGAGTACGGCCAGGGCAAAGCATTTCACATGAGCCTGGGTCACAACGAAGCCGTGTGGCAGAACCCCCTGTACCTGCAATCGATGCTCGGCGGCGTGAAGTGGATCCTGGGCCACGAGAAAGGCTCCGCGAAGCCGAACCCCGAGGTGTCGGCAGCGCAGGAAGCCAAGGCCAAAGCCGATTTTGAAGCAGCCAGCCAGGAGTGAGAGCCACCGCGCCGGTGATTACACGCCCATGGTGCCGAAACACTGTCGGTTTCCGCGGAGCACAGCATCAGGTATCATTGATATATGGCGACTACTTACGAAAGCTCCGTCCTAAACGAAGTGCTGGAACCCGTGGCGCGCTGCTTTACCCGCGAGGTCGCACAGCAGATTGTCGCCTTGCGCGCCCCGACGGCCGTTCAGGAACGGCTCGACGACTTCGCGGCCAAAGCGAATGAAGGGGAGTTGAACGAAGAGGAACGTCGAGAGTACGCGGCCCACGTGGAAGCAATTGACCTGGTCGCCATTCTTCAAGCGATGGCGCGAAAGGTTTTGCAGAACGGCGCCCTCTGATGGATGCCGCTACACGTAGCCTGGTATGGCGTCGCTCCGGTAGCCGTTGCGAGTACTGCCTTCTGCACCAAGCGGATTCAGCCTACCGGACGTTCCACATCGACCATATCATCCCGCGCAAGCACGGCGGGACAGACGATGCCGCGAACCTCGCACTCGCCTGTGACCGGTGCAGTCTCTGTAAGGGTTATGATCTGGCGGGCATTGACGACGTGACCGGGCAGATTGTCCCGCTCTTTCATCCCCGACAGCAAGCATGGCCTGAGCACTTCGTAGTTCGAGGCTGGCACATCGTCGGACTTACACCTACCGGTCGAGCAACGGTTGGAGTCTGTCAGATGAACTCCCCTCGTCGATTGAGACTTCGAGCAAACCTGCCAAAGGATCAAGCCTGAGTTCGCCATCTGATCGCAATTGATCGGGAAGGACCAGTAACTTCCAACACTCACGCCAGAACGCGGCTGAGGAATTGCTTCGTGCGCGGGACCTGCGGGTTGTCGATGACTTCCGCCGGCGGGCCGTCTTCGATGATGCGGCCGTCGGCTAGCACCACCACGCGGTCGGCGGCACGGCGGGCAAAGCCAATCTCGTGCGTCACCAGAATCAGCGTCATCCCCTCCTGTTTCAGATCTTCCAGCACCGACAGGACCTCGTTCTTCAACTCCGGATCCAGCGCGCTGGTGATCTCGTCGCACAACAGCGCGGTGGGCTGCATTGCCAAGGCCCGGGCGATGGCCACGCGCTGCTTTTGCCCGCCGGAGAGTTGCTGCGGATAAGCGCCCGCTCGATCGGCCAGGCCGACGCGCTGCAGCAATTGCATGGCCCGCGCGGTGGCCTCCTCTCGCGTGACGCCCAGCACGTGCTGAGGCGCTTCGACGTTGTTCTGCAAGGCCGTGTAATGCGGGAAGAGTTGGAAGTC
>JBGTDH010000667.1:0-3615 GCA_041748435.1 Pirellulales bacterium | reverse complement strand
TATTCACTCGAAACTCCTCCATGCGTTCGGGTCCTTGAGAGTTTCACCACCCTCAAATGACCGAAATCGCCGCGGGGTTTCGAGTTTTTTTTTGTCCCCCACGAATCAGCACCTATCCCGGTACGCTGGTTTAAGGCCTAGACAATCGATGAACTCAGGAACGCGTTCACTCTCGTCGAGCTTCCAGTGGTCATCGCGATCATCGGGATTCTCGTCGCGCTGTTGTTGCCGGCGGTGCAGGGGGCCAGGGAGTCGGCGCGGCGGACGCAGTGGGAATAATCTCAAGCAGTTGGGGTTGGTACGGCGCGCCGCGACGATCGCTTATGGCTGAGCTGTTTCCCTTCCTGGAGTTGGGGCCGGCGTTCGATTCGATCGATTTCTCCTTGCCGGGCACGGTGCATCAGAATGGCTCGCCGGCGGTGGCGTTGGTCATTCCGATCATGCTCTGTCCCAGCGACGGCCAGGTTCATCCGGTGGGACCGAATTACGCCTCGACGGGGGATTGATCAAAAGTGTCGAGGACGTGCCGCAGTCCCGGGTGCGTCTGAGCGATGCTCACCAACAGATCGCGAAACTCCTGGCTGCGATCGTCCACCGCGCCCAGGTGTTCCGGTAGTAACTCCGCATCGTTGAGCAGATCCCCCAGGGTCGGATCGCCGGATTCATAAGCCCGGCACTTGGCCTGAATCAGAATGCTCTGCAATGCCGCCAGGGCGGCCTCGAACTTGTCTTCGCGAATCATGGCCCTGCTCCAAAATCGAATTGCACATCCACGATCGACGTTCCTCGCGACCCGACTTTGATAATCAGAGGAGGAAAGCAGCTTAAGCCCAATGGTGCTCCGGACACTGCTCTTTGCCAACGCGTCTTATCGGCCGTAGTGATTCTCCGAATAGCCGGCTTGGGCGACAGGCACGCGTCGAGAGGAACATCAAATTCATCGGACAGCGTTCCGTCTGACGCAAGCAACCGCGCCCGCAACATCCCTAGGCCGGCGAGTTGAGCCGCCTTGGCCCGACGCACTCCATCCACCAAGACATAGGTCGCCGACACGCGCACTCCCATCAATCTCGGACGTCGACATTAGTTTACACCGCGAATCTACGAGAGTCGAGCTTTGTTTGATTGCTTGATTGCTCAATCTTTGCGTGCAACACAGGCGTCGCTTCGATAGACTGATCGCTTACTACTCGTGAAGAGAAAGGCAAGCAGATGAGAAGCTCGCTCGCGGTTCTGGTTCTGTGCGGATCGTGCTCTCTTGCGGAGGGTGCAGAGTTGTCGCCCTTAGGTGCGGAGGCGAACTGGCATCAGTTCCGCGGGCCGCTGGCGACGGGCGTGGCGCCGCAGGGGAATCCGCCGGTCGAATGGAGCGAGACCAAGAACGTGCGTTGGAAGGTGGACGTGCCGGGCGTGGGCAGCTCGACGCCGATTGTCTGGAACGATCGCGTGTTCCTGGTCACGGCGGTTGCCACCGATCGCATCACGCCCGATGTGCCGCCGCCGGCCGAGCAGCCCAAGCGTCCCTTCGGCATCATCTTTCCCAACCAGGTGCATCAGTTCCTTGTGCTGTGCCTGCGGCGGTCCGATGGCCAGACCCTGTGGCAGAAGGTGGCCACCGAAGTCGTGCCGCACGAAGGCCATCACTCGGACAACGACTTTGCCAGCGCCACGCCCATTACCGATGGCCAGCGGTTGTATGTCACATTCGGTTCGCGCGGCCTGTACTGCTACGATTTCGCCGGCGAACTGAAATGGCAACGCGATCTCGGGAAAATGCAGACCCGGCTGAGTTTTGGCGAAGGGAGCTCGCTTGCGCTGGCCGATGGGTTGCTGATCAGCACGTTCGATCACGAAGCAGGCTCCTTCATCGTGGCGCTGGATGCCGCGACCGGCCAGGAGCGCTGGCGGCAACCGCGCGACGAACAAAGCGCCTGGGCCACGCCGCTGATCGTCGAGAGCCCGAGCGGCAAGCAGGTGGTCACCAATGCCAGCACCCGTGTGCGCAGCTACGACCTGGCCACCGGCAAGCTGCTGTGGGAGTGCGGCGGCCAGGTGGGCAACGTCACGCCTTCGCCCGTCGCCCGCCACGGCCTGGTGTTCTGCATGAGCGGCTATCGTGGCAACGCGCTGTACGCGTTGCCCTTGGAGGAGCGAGGCGATCTCACCGAGACCAGCAAAGTTGCCTGGAAGGCCGATCGCGGCACCCCCTATATTCCCTCGCCCGTGCTGTACGAAGATCGGCTGTATTTCACGCAATCGAACGATGGCATCTTGAGCGTGCTGAAGGCCCGCACGGGCGAGACGATCCTCGAGCGGACGCGTCTGCCGGGAATCGCGCGCATCTATTCTTCGCCCGTGGCCGCGGCAGGGCGGGTCTATCTCACCGCGCGCGACGGCACGACGCTGGTCATCAAGCACGGCGACACTTTGGAGGTGCTGGCCACCAATCGCTTGGACGATCCGATCGACGCCTCGCCCGCCATCGCCGGCAAAGAGCTCTATCTCCGCGGTCATCGCAGGCTGTACTGCCTGGCGGAGTGATTAAGATCACCGGGCGATCATGCGACCAGCTTATCGACCACTTTGCCGGCTACATCGGTGAGGCGGAAGTCGCGGCCCTTGAAGCGGTAGGTAAGCTTCAGGTGATTCATGCCGAACAGGTGCAGCATCGTGGCGTGCAGATCGTTCACGTGAACGGGATCCTGCGTGATGCTCCAGCCGATGTCGTCGGTCTGACCGATCACTTGCCCACCCTTCACCCCGCCGCCGGCCAGGAACAGGCTGAAGGCAAACGGGTGATGGTCCCGCCCCGTCACGCCCGTAAAGCCGGGGCGATTCTCTCCTAGCGGGGTGCGGCCGAACTCGCTGCCCCAAACGACGAGCGTCTCGTCCAGAAGCCCGCGCTGCTTGAGGTCCTTGATCAACGCGGCGACGGGCTGGTCTGCCATGCCGCTGCAGAAGGCCAGCTCGCTGTCCAGGTTGCTGTGGTGATCCCACGAAGCGTGGAAGATGTTGACGAACCGCACGCCGCGTTCCACCAGCCGGCGCGCCAGCAGGCAGTTGGTGGCAAAGGAGGCATACGTGCCCTTGCCGCCCCCGCGGCCGCTCTTCACCCCTTTCTCGTCACGATCCACGCCGTACAGATCGCGGGTGGCCTCCGTCTCGTCGGAGAGGTCAATCAGCTCGGGGGCGGAAGATTGCATGCGGAAGGCCAGCTCGTAAGCGGCGATGCGGCTGTTGATCTCGGGATCGCCCACCGTCTGGTGCCGGTGCCGGTTGAGATCGGTCAGGGCTTCGATTGTGGTGTGCTGCATCTCCCGCGTCAGCCCCGAGGGATTATTCAGGTTCAACACCGGCTCTCCCTGATTGCGAAACAGCACGCCCTGATACGTGGTGGGCAGAAAGCCGCTGGACCAGTTGCTGGTGCCGCCGCTGGTGCCGCGGCCCGCCGTGAGCACCACATAGCCCGGCAGATTCTGCGATTGGCTCCCCAGCCCGTAGTTCAGCCAGGATCCCACGCTGGGATGCCCGAACAGGGGCATGCCGGTGTTCATCATCAGTTGGCCGGGATGATGATTGAACTGATCCGTATGCATGGAGCGGATGAGGGCGATG
>JBGTDH010000666.1:0-1553 GCA_041748435.1 Pirellulales bacterium | reverse complement strand
TCCTTGTGCTCACGTGCCTGGCCTCGGGCGAAGGCACTACGGAATCTGCGCAGACCAGCGTGACCTTCACCGGAGAAAGCTTTGCGCAGGCGCAGCGGCTGATTCGTCTGCGGGCCAGTCAGGGTTCGCCGCTGGAAACGGTGGTGGGATGGTATCACTCGCATCCGTTCCGCTTCTGTGCCGAATGCCCGCTGCCCACGCCGCCGGAATGCATTCAGAAAGTGCTGTTCTACTCGGACGACGACGTGCAGTTGATGGAGAGCACGTTCTACCAGCCGTTTGCCGTGGGTCTGCTAGTGGGCGTGGAGCCACGGCTGGCGACGGCTCTGGGCCATTTGCCGGTGCGGTTGTTCGGCTGGGAGCGCGGCGAGATCATGCCGCGAGGGTTTGAAGTAGTGGACTAAAACGCAACGCCTGACACAGGAGCTAACACGATGTCGAAGATCACCAGCGCCGACAGCGCCGCGGCGAAGAAGGAATCGTTCACCGAGAAGCTCAAAGCGATTCTGGACCGGCCGCCCGACGATCCCGTGGCCCGGCTCACGGCCGAGAACCAGTTGCTGCACAGCCAACTGGCCGAGGTGCGCGACGTTCACGAGCATCTGCGGGAAGAGATCTCCTTGCTGTGCGAGCCTGAGAACTATCCTGGCGTAATTACCGATGTGATGCGCAATGGCCGGCTGCTGGTGCAGGTGCAGATTCCCGGGATGGCGCCGGTGCGGGCGGAAGTGCATCCCGAGGTCGATCCCCAGCGCGTGCGCGTCGGAGCCCGAGGGCATCTGACCAAGGCGCGGAACTGCCTGATCGACGTGAGCGACGAGCCGCCGCCGTGGCGCGAGGTGGGCACGTTCGAAGAGCGAATCGACGGCGGGCATCGCGTGCTGGTGCGGCATCAGGAGCAACTCGTGGCCGTGACGCTGGCCGAGGAGTTGCGCCCCATCGCGCTGAGTAAGGGGGACCGGCTGGGCTTTGATCGCGACGGCGCCGGCATGGCCTACGTGCGGCTGCCGGCGGCAGATGGCGAGCATCTGTTCACGGCCGACGTGCCCAAGGACGATTTCAACGAGCTGGGTGGACTGGAGTCGCAGATTCGGCAGATCAAGCTGGCTATCGGCTTTCGCTTTCAGTACCCGGAGATTGCCCTTCGGTACAAGTTGCCGAACAAGCAGGGCATTCTGTTGTACGGTCCTCCCGGCAACGGCAAGACGCGGCTGGCTCGTTGCGTGGCCAACCACATCAGCGATGCGGTGCCCGGCGAGCGGTGCAGCTTCATGGGTGTCGTGGGCTCGCAAGATTATTCCGTGTGGCTGGGAGGCTCGGAGCAGAATCTTAAAGGGCGGTTCACTGCCGCGGCCGACGCCGCCAAGACGGGGCCGGTGGTGTTGTTCTTCGACGAGATCGATGCCTTGGGCCGCCGCCGCGGGACCGATTATGGCAGCGGCGCGCCCGATCGCATTCTGGCCACGTTCCTGGGCTTGCTGGACGATGTGCAGAAGACGCTCGCCAACGTGGTGGTGATCGCCGCCACGAATCAGGCCTCGCAGCTCGATCCG
>JBGTDH010000665.1:0-2146 GCA_041748435.1 Pirellulales bacterium | reverse complement strand
CGGCCGGTGCGGTGATCGTCGTCTCGCGCAGCACACCCGAGGCCACCTCGTTCTTCAGCGACGCGATTGATTCGGTAAACGCGGCGTGCTGACCTTTCTCGAGTTCCAGCTCGTAGCGGAACGTCGGACCGGTTTCGCTCGTGCGGTAGCTGCGGAAGTGCAATCGTGAGGGATGCAGTTGCCCGTCTTGCGGAAGCTCGGCCCCGAGTGTGGTGTCTTTCCCGCGGCCGGTGAAATCCGGGGGCGTCTCGGCGGAAGTGCTTACATCCCACGGAAAGCCCTCCGGAGCGGTCCAGAAGGTGGTTCCTTTGATGCCCGCTCTCATGCCGCCGCGTCCTTCCCACACGGGCGAGAGATTCAGGAACTCGCCGCGGAAGGCCTGTGCCAGCCGGCACGCTTGGGCATCGTAGATCAGATGCACACCGTTGGGATAACGCACCGCCATGCTGCGCGCCGTAACTCCCGGCAGAAATGTTCGCAGCACGACCGGCTTGCCGCCATCTACCAAATCAGTGATGGTTGGCGCTTGCAACCCGTCCGGCGGCGGCAAGCTGCGGCTGCGCTGTAGATAGGCCCACACGGCCAGTCGCTGCTGTTGCGGATCGCCGGCGAGAATTTCCTTGTGGGGGCTCTGCCCGCTGAGGAAGACCGTTGGCATGCGCGTCCCGGGCTGAATGCGTTGCGGATCGGTCATCCAGCGGAGATACCAATCGAAGTTCACCCGCCGCGGCACGAAGGAGAGCTCCGGCCCGCGCGTCCCCTGGCTGGCGATGCCGAACATGTCGTGGCATTTGGTGCAGCCAAAGCCTTTGGCGCCGACGAGCGTACGGCCCGCCTCCAACAGCGGGTCGCTCGCTTCCATCCGCTTAGGGTTGGCGTCGGGAGTGTGCCCTTCCAACGCCGCGAGACCCTCCACCAACGGTGCTACGTGCTCTTTGGCGAACCGAGGCATCTTGAGCGCCATCCACGGGCGACTACGCGCGTGTTCCTCCAGGACCTCGCGCAAATACTTGGGCTGTAGCCGATCAGCCACGCCCGTGAGCGAGGGAGGGCTGACCGTCTCGGCGTTCTGCTCGGTTTGATCGGTGAGCAGCTTCTCAATGAGCTCGCCGGAAAGGCCTCCTTCGCCGTCGCGTTGATGGCATCCCTTGCAATTCAAGCGTTCCAGCGTGAGCCGCGTTACGTGCGCTCGCGAAGCCGTCCCGCGCGCGGTCGTAGCCTGTTGCAAGAATTTCCCCGCCGCTGCGCGGTCGAGCGATGCCCCGAACACGGGCACGCCGGCATCACGCGGTTGAACCTTCGTGCTCAAGCAACCACCGGTGGGCGTGGCACAGATCGCGGCAAAATCATGCTGGGCCGGCTTCGACGCCAACGGCGCAGCGGCGCCCAGCGGCTTCAACTCATGGCAAGCGGTGCAGCGCTTGGTATCGATAATTCGCCGTCCGAGATTCGCCAACCGCTGCTCGGCCGATTGCCCCTTGAAGTCCAGCGCCGCCTCCGCCGTGGGCTTCGGCCCCAGCAACATCTCCCGCAACTCGTCAACCTTTGGCTGCTCGGGCACTCCCAGCTTCTTGGCCTTGGCCTGATCTTTGTGGATCAAGTAGGTCGCCAGGCGGGCGGCCTGATCGTCGGACAGATCAAAGCCCGGCATGCGGCCTGCCGGATCGATCGTCGCGGGATTGCGAATGAACGCGCTGAGCAATTCGACCGTGGTCTTGGCTGCCAGGAGTTGCAGAGTGGCTCGCGCGGGCTGATCGCCCTGTTTCTCGTGACAGACCACGCAGCCGGTTTGCTCGAAGATCTGCCGTCCCTCCGCCTCCATCTGTTTGATCTGTGCGCCGGGGAGCTTGCGTTCCGCCGCGGCCGGCTGGCCCTGCGATGCTAAGAACGCGGCGACCGCCAGGCGTTCGATCTGCCCGCGGCGATCGTTGGAAAACATGCGCGGCATCACGGCTTCCGGCCGCAACGATTGGGGATCGCCCAACCAGTGATACATCCACGTGGCGTTGAGCCGCGTGCCCGCCGCGGTGAGATGTGGTCCTGGCCGCGTGTTGATGGCGCCGCTGAGAGTAACCGCGGGCGAGGGCTTGTGGCAGGCCGTGCAACTGTGCTCTTCGATCGCCAGTTGTCCACGAAAGAACGTGTC
>JBGTDH010000664.1:0-3232 GCA_041748435.1 Pirellulales bacterium | reverse complement strand
CGCCGCCGCGCTCGCGGCGCCGGTGCGCAAGAACGAACGACGGGAAACAGGCGACTTTTCATGAGACATCGAGAGCTTCTCCTTCTGGGCAAACCGGGTATGAACTGCGGCGGGACCTTTATCCTATCTTAACGCCGCGGGGATTGCACTAGGGAGATTCTTGAGGCCTTGCATGCGGAATGCAGTTGGTCAAGAACCCACTCCGTCGAACAGAGCGGAGCCGATGCGCACGAGCGTCGCCCCTTCGGCGATTGCGTCTTCCAGGTCGCCGCTCATGCCCATCGAGAGTTGATCCCACGAGCCGGCAGCATTGTCGACGCTGCGCAGCTCGTCTCGCAGAAGTCGTAGCCGAGCAAAGTCGGCGTGGGCAGCGCCAGCATCGCCTTCGAGAGCAGCCATGCCCATCAGGCCGCAGACGTTGATCTGTTGGTAAGCGCGAAGTTGCGACACGACGTCCGGCATTTCCGCCGGTTGAAAACCATGCTTGGCCTCATCGCCGGAGATGTTCACCTCGAGGAGCACCGGCGTGTGCCGGGCGAGCTTCACGCTCTCCTCATTGATGGTGGCCAGCAGCCGCACGCTATCGACGGAATGAATCAGCGACGCGTGCGCCAGGGATCGCGCCACTTTATTGCGCTGCAAGTGGCCGACGAGGTGCCAGCGCACGCGCGGGTCGGCAATCTCTTCCGCTTTGCGCCACAACTCTTGAGGCCGACTCTCGCCGAGATCGAGGCAGCCGGCATCGATCAAGGCCCGCGCCTCTGCAACGCCGGTGTACTTGGTCACGGCTACGAGCGTGATCGTTTCCGGCGGGCGATTGGCCGCGCGGGCCGCCTCGGCAATCCGCTGGCGAACCGCGCTCAGATTATCGGAGATTCTCGAAGCGGAGAGGATCATTGCGGGCACCAAGACTTGCGAATCCAGCGGCTTGACGCCGCTGCTGTGGCTGATTCTACTACAAACGCAGTGCCGACCGGGAAACTTGTTCTGGGAGACCGTGAATGAAGAAGGCCGTATGTTTGTCGATGTTGGCGCTGGTCACCGTGGCGGCCGTGGCCATGAACCCGCCCAGTGCCGACGCGTTTCCCGCGTTCAAGATCGGCTTCGATAAGAAGTATATGAACGAGGGAACCGCACTGCACACTGCCTTGGAAGGCAAGACCAACTGCAACATCTGCCACGTGGGCACCGACAAGAAGCAGCGCAACGACTATGGCAAAGCCGTCGATAAGCTGCTGACCCGGGAAGACATCAAGGACCTCGAAAAGATCCAGAAGGCGTTGGAGAAGGTAGAGGCCGAGAAATCCGGCGCCACCACCTTTGGCGCTCTGATCAAAGAAGGCAAGCTGCCCGTCACCAAGTAAGCGCAGCGATCGGCCTCAGATCCATCACGCTTACTCGAACCTCATCGAGAACAACTCCGCGTCCTTCAACACGAACCGCAGCCGAGTGGCTTGGCCGGCGAGTTTGGAAAGATCGGTGCCGGAGGTCCAGGCAACTGTTGCGCTCAGGTTGTCTCCACTCAGGGGGCGAGAGTCCGCGGCGCTAAAGCCGGACAGGGGGCGGCCATCGGCGTCTTGCAGCTCGATCTTCACAGAGCCCTGCGGCCTGGTGCGATAGTTGAGCACCAGCCTACGGCCCTCGAACGTGATCGGCCGCGTGATGGCTTCGCCGCCCGTGGCGTCTACGGCAAGGGCCGCCAAGCCATCCTGACGATAGACAAACCGCCGCACGCGGCTGCCCGTGCCGGTGTAATACGCCTCCTTGGCGTAGACGCTCCAGCGGCCCGGCTCGCTGGGAATCTCGATCAGCCCCCAGGTCATGTAGTTGCTGCGATTCCCCTGCCGATCTGCCGGAGCATCGCGCGGGATCACCGCTTCGGCGTAGCGCTGAAACGCTTGCCCATCGCGGCTGACCATCAGAATCGGCTCGACTTGTTGCGTGGCCGGCGTGAATCGCGTGGGAAAGCCGATCAGCACGTGCGGCGCGCCGGGATAGTTCATCACGGCGTTGGTATAGAGATGCTCTGGCGGAGCGCCGGGGTAATCAAGAAACTGCGGCTCGGTCCAGGTGAGAAAATCGTCGGACGTGCCCGTCATGATGTCCCGCTGTTTGAAGCGGAACATGCGGTGATACTCGCGATACTTCCCCAAGTGCGGGTCCCAGAAGGCCAGGTTCTGCGAATCGAACGCCCCCTTGGTAATCACGGGCCGCTCCGCCATGAGTTGCCAGCGCAGGCCATCGGAGGATTTCAGGGCCAGCAAGCCGCCTTTCACCCGCGTGAGGGCCTTGTACTTGGCATCCGGCGAGGCGTTGGGGTTGGCATCCAGGAACGGCGTGAAGCAATGCGTGCCTTCGCTGTCCCAAACGATGTTGTTGGCCTTCGAGCCGTTGAACTCGAACTGGCCTAGCGCCGGCTTGGTGAAACGCAGGCCATCCGTGCTCTCCGCGTAGCAGGCCAGCTCCCGATGCGTGGTCTTGGAGGTCGCTTCGTCGACATGCGAGCCGCGATAGTACATGCGGTACTTGCTGCCATCGCGGAAGATGGTGTAGTAGCCGCTGGTGTTGCCTTCCCACGCAGCGTCGGCCACCAGGGTCACATCCCGCGGCTCGGGACGTTGCGCCACAATGCGAGCGGCGCCGATGAGGCGATCGATCAGATGTCGATCGACAAACGGCTCCTGGCGCTGGCTGATAGCCTCCGCTTCCAGCGGCACCTTGAGCCGTGCCAGATAGATGGACGATTTGCCTTCGTGGGAGGAGTAGTAGCTCATCCACAACTGCCCCTCGTGCCACACCAGGCCGGGATAGCTGTTGTCGCCGCCACTCTTGAGCGTGAGCACCGGCTCGTAGCTGCCCGCGGCGGACATCTTGGCCAGCACGGTCTTGGCGCCGCCGGGATAGCTGCGTCCCGCGGCCCACAGGTTGCCATCGGGGAGGCGAACGAAGTTTGGCCCGCCCAAGCGATGCTTCGTCTCTTGCCAGGTCCACTGTGTGTACGGCGCCTTACTGCGGCCGATCCAGCCGAAGGTGCTGCCCCCTTCGCGCCGCACCAGGGCCACCATTTCGCCATCCGGAAGGAATCGCAGCGTAGTTTCGTTGGGATGCCCCGGCACGTCCAAATGGGTGATCAGGTCGTACTTCTGGCCGTCGCTCGAGGCCACCAGCTTCAGCTTCCACTCCGCCGGGCCGGGGGGCGCCGTTCCGGTCTTCGCCGCCTCTTGCGCGGCGG
>JBGTDH010000663.1:0-5451 GCA_041748435.1 Pirellulales bacterium | reverse complement strand
GACGCACATTGTGGAGCGGGAAGAGGGCCGCGGGCCCGTCGATGTCCGCAGCTATGTCGACGCGCTCGATCTGGCCGCTGATCGATTGCGAATGCGGCTGCGGGTGACGGCGGAAGGGGCCGCCCGCCCGCGCGAGGTGCTCCAGGCCTTGGGCCTGGACGATTTGGAATCCGAGGGTTTTTATCTCTCCAGAACCGCGGTGGAACTGGAGCCGTGAAGCGCGTGAGCGCTCCGTCGCTTAGCCGTCGCCCCCAGGCGACGAACGACACATAGAAAGAAACTTGCATGAAACAGGAAATGCTGATCAACGTCTCCCAGCCGGAGGAGTGCCGGATTGCCATCGTCGAAGATGGCGTGCTGGAGGAGCTCTACATCGAGCGGACCAGCGCCGACAACTACGTGGGAAACATCTACAAGGGGCGCGTGGTGAACCTGGAGCCCAGCATTCAGGCTGCCTTCGTCGATTTTGGCGTGGGCCGCAACGGCTTCCTGCACATCAGCGACGTGGAGCCGCACTACTTCCGCCAGGGCGGCTTCGATCCCGATCGCGATCCCGAACTGTATGCCCAAGGGGGCGCGGGCCACGGCGGCGATATCGACGTGGGAGACGGCGACGATGACAACGGCGATGGTGATGAGGAAGAGGGGGAATCGTCCCCGCGGCAGCGTCGCACCCCTAATGGCGGCGATCGCGACCGCCGCCGCCGGCCGAGAACGGGCGCACGCCCGCGCATCAAGCCCCCCATTCAAGACATTCTGCGCCGCGGCGACGAAGTGCTGGTGCAGGTGATCAAAGAAGGCATCGGCACGAAGGGTCCCACGCTTTCTACTTATATCAGCATTCCGGGCCGCTACCTGGTGCTGATGCCTGCCCTGGGGCGCGTGGGCGTATCCCGCAAGATCGAAGACGACGAGGCCCGCCGCAAGCTGCGGGACATCATGCTGGAGCTGAATCCGCCCAAGGGGCTGGGCTTTATCGTTCGCACGGCCGGTGTGGACCGCACCAAGAAAGAGCTCTCGCGGGATCTGGCGTACTTGCTGCGGCTGTGGAAGGTCATCGTCCGCCGCATTAAGAAGCACAACGCGCCGGTGGATATCTACGAAGAAAGCGACATGATCATCCGCACCATCCGGGACATTTTCACCGGCGACGTCGATTCGATCTACATCGACGAGCCGACTGCGTACGAACGTGCCAAGGAGTTCCTGCAGATTGTGATGCCGAGGTACGTGAGCCGGTTGCAGTTGTATCTAGGCAAAGTGCCGCTGTTTCACAAGCATCGGCTGGATCAGGAAATCGCCAGCATTCATCAGCACAAAGTGCCGCTGCGGCAAGGCGGCTCGATTGTGATCGATCAAACCGAGGCGCTGGTGGCCATCGACGTGAACAGCGGCAACTTCCGGGCCGATGACAGCGCCGAGGAGACCGCGTATCAGATGAACCTGCTGGCCGCCAAGGAGATTGCCCGCCAGTTGCGGCTGCGGGACTTGGGCGGCGTGATTGTGAACGACTTTATCGACATGCGGAAGGAGCGGCACCGCCGCAATGTGGAACGGGCTCTGCGCGACGCCGTGAAGCGCGACCGCGCCCGCACCAAGATTCTGCGCACCAGCCCGTTCGGTCTGATCGAGATGACGCGGCAGCGCATTCGCCCCAGCCTCAAGCGCAGCGTGTTCAAGGACTGCACCTGCTGCGGCGGCACTGGCGTCGTGAAGACGGCCGAAAGCATGGCCATTGAAGTGGTGCGGCATCTGATCCTGGCCAGCCAGCAGGAGAATGCGGCCAAGATTCTGATCACCGTCTCCGTCGATGTGGGCACGTATCTCAACAACAAGAAGCGGCGCGAGCTGTCCAAGATCGAGGACGACGCCGGCGTGTCGATTCAAGTCTTCGGCAAGGACGGTGTGCCACCGGAACATCTAATGATTGAGGTCCACGATACCACGGGACGGGAGATCAAGTTCGCGGCGAGTTAACGCCGCGTGGAAATGCGAGCAGGAGGACAGGGATGGCCACCGCGATCGCGACGAACGCCACGCCTCAGGCGACGAATGTCGGGGAAGCCCGCATCCGCGCCGAGCGGCTGGGGAAGTGCTATCGATTGTATGCTCGGCCCGCCGACCGGCTGCTGGAAGGTTGCCGCACGGCGGCGGGCCGCTTGCTGCGGGTTGATTTCGCGCCCGTGGCGCAAACGTGCTGGGCGCTGCGCGACGTGTCGTTGGAGGTGTGCGCCGGGGAGTCGGTGGCCATCATCGGCCGCAACGGCTCGGGAAAATCAACCCTGTTGCAGCTTGTGGCCGGCACGCTCACGCCTTCGGAAGGGAGCGTGCAGGCAACCGGTCGGGTCTGCGCCCTGTTGGAGTTGGGCGCGGGCTTTCATCCCGAGTTCACGGGCTTGGAGAACATTCGCACCTATGCCACGGTGCTCGGGCTCACCCCGGCCGAGCTGCGCGAACAGTTCGCAGCCATCGTAGCCTTTGCCGACATCGGCGATTACATCGGCCAGCCGGTGAAGACGTATTCCAGCGGCATGTACCTGCGGCTGGCGTTCGCCGTGGCCATGCATGCCGCGCCGCAGATTTTGATCGTCGATGAGGCCTTGGCCGTCGGAGACATTGCCTTTCAAGCCCGCTGCATGGCCCGCATTCGGCGGTTTCAGGAGTCGGGCGGGATTCTGTTGTTGGTGAGTCACGACGTTGCGGCCGCCCGCGCGTTATGCCAGCGGGCGATTTACCTGGAGCGGGGCCAGATCAAAGCTGCGGGCCCGGCCGGTCCGGCGGTGGATCGATATCTGCGCGACATGCACGAAGCCGTGAACAGCGATGTTCAAGCGGTCTCCGGCGAAGAAACGGCGCCAATCCAGCCACTCGGCACGCATCTAACCCCTTCGACTCTGTCCGCGAGATTTGCACAATTTGAGGCAGGCCTCGTCGGTTCGCGGCAAGGCACGGGAGAGGCCCGTATTCGACTGGCGGAAATGGTCGACGCTGCCGAGCGGCCGATCGACGTGGCGGAGTTCGACTCGGCAGCCAAGATTCGCCTTTGGGTCGAGTGCCAGCGCGAATGCCGGGTCTCTGTGAACTACAAGATCCGGGACCGTCATCTGGTGTCCGTGGCGGGGGCTGATCTGCTCATCACCGGGCACGGGGAAGTCTCTCTAGGCGCGGGCGAGCTGTATCTGGTGGAATATGAAACGCGGCTTCCGCTGATGGCGGGCGATTACACGCTGCGGCTCTCGATCACGCAGCCCATCGCACGGCACGAGCAAGCCGTGTTCGTGGATATCATCGAAGTAACCTTCCCGTTTCGCGTGCTTCCTTCGACCTTGGGGCGGATCTATACCAGCGTCTATTTGCACAATGCCGTAACCACGACGCGAGTTCTCAGCGATGACGCCTCGTGACTGCTCACCTATCGAAGTCCCTCCGTCGAAGTGTGCCCTGATCATCGGGCATCCCGGGCACGAGCTGCGCGTGCTGGGCTGGCTGGCGATCTACAAGCCCCTGGTTGCCGTGCTCACAGATGGCGGCGGCGTCACGGGGCGTTCCCGGCTCGACCTGACCGCGAAACTTCTGGCCGACGCCGGAGCGGTCGCCTCGCCGTTGTTCGGCCTGCTGAGCGATCAGCAGATGTACGCCGCGCTGTTGGGGCAAGACATCGAGCTACTGCTGCATTTGTCCGATCGGTTAGCGAATTTGCTGGTCGAGCATGAGATCGAAATCGTAGCGGGCGACGCGATCGAAGGTTACAACCCCGCACATGATGTGTGCCGGCTGTTGATCGATCGCGCGGTGACTCGCGCCATGCACCGGTCTGGGCGCGAGATTCGGAACCTGACGTTCGCACTTACCGGTCCCTCGCGGCCGGCCGTGGCGCCTCCAGGAACATGGACGATCACGCTCGATGCCGGCCAGCTCGCGCGGAAGCTGGCCATCAGTCGACAGTACGCGACAACGGCCGATGGCCGGTTGGCAATGGAAATCGAGCAATTAATCGAGGCGCATGGGGAAGCCGCATTCGCAGAGGAAGTGCTCTGTCCGATGGACTCCCCCGCTGCGCTGGCGCGCCAGGACCAGGCGCCGCCCTACTACGAGCTCCATGGTCAACAGCGCGTCCAGCAAGGCCACTACGCACAAATCATTCGCTATCGCCAGCATATGGCGCCTTTGGCGGTCGCTCTGGCACGCGGTTGATCGCAGGAGTATCTGAGCGTTGCGAATCTTGCTCACCAACAACACGCTGGCCACGCGGGCCGGTTCGGAAATGTACGTCCAGGACGTGGCGCTGGAGTTGATGCGCCGCGGCCACGATCCGGTCTGCTACAGCACGGTGCTAGGCGAAGTGGCCGCGGAGCTGCGCCACGCGACGATTCCGGTGATCGACGATCTGGCGGCGCTGCGCGTGACGCCCGACATCATCCACGGCCAGCATCATCTGGACGCCATGACCGCGCTGCTGCGGTATCCGCACGTGCCGGCGATCTACGTCTGCCACGGCTGGCTGCCGTGGGAAGAGCTGCCACCGTTGTTTCCCAGCATTCGCCGCTATGTGGCGGTTGATGATCTGTGCCGCGAGCGGCTGCTCACCACGCCGGGCATTTGCCCGGAAGCGATCGAGGTGCTGTACAACTTCGTCGATCTGGAGCGCTTCGGCATTCGGACCGCGCTGCACGAGCGACCGCGGACGGCGTTGGTCTTCAGCAACAATGCCTCGACCGACAGTTATCTCTCGCCGCTGCGCTCTGCCTGCCAGAGATTCGGCCTCGAGCGCGTCGATGTGGCGGGCGCCGAGTCGGGGCAACCTGCAGCTTTGCCCGAGCAACTGCTCGGCCGGTACGACGTAGTGTTTGCCAAGGCCCGCTGTGCTTTAGAAGCGATGGCGACAGGCGCCGCCGTGATCGTGGCCGACGCGGCCGGTCTCGGCGGCATGGTGACTACGCAGAACATGGAGCGCCTGCGCAAGCTGAATTTTGGCGTCCGCACGATGCAGGCGGCGCCGATCACGGAGGAAGGCGTACTCGCGGCGCTGGCTCAGTTCGATGGAGAAGATGCCCGCCGCGTGACCGAGTGGATTCGCAGCGTGGCCGGGATGGGCTCGGCCGTCGATCGCCTGGTGAACATCTACGGGGAGGCGATGCAATCCCCCGCGGCGAACGCGCCGGAGTGTTCTGCATGGGCCGCGGCGTCGGACTATCTACGCTCGCTGGCAGACACCATCAAGCGGCGTCGGGAGGCGGATGCCCGCGCGTACGAGGCTTCGCTGGCGCTGGAGCAGACGCAGGCCAACGGGCAGCGCAGCACTCAAGCCTTGATCGCGCAGAGAGACCATGAATTGGAGCAACGTCGCCTGGCATTATCCGCAGGGGAACGGCGGCTCGTGGATCTGCAGCGTGAACTTCGGGAGATTCACGACGTGCACGCCGCTGTACCAGTCCAGCAGGCCGTAGAGCT
>JBGTDH010000662.1:0-4255 GCA_041748435.1 Pirellulales bacterium | reverse complement strand
AAGTCTTTATCCAGCTCGTTAATCTGGCCGGCATGCCGCGAGAGCGCCTGATTGATCGGGATCGATTCGCCCAGATCGACGAGCATGCGTTCCATGGCCTGCGGCCCGTAACGGCCAATGAGATACTCCACGACCATTGACGAATGATAGTAGGCAAACTGCAAATGCAGCGAGCTGGCAGGCTTGAGGAACGCGCCGCTAAGCTGGCTCACCGGTTGAAACTCTCCCTGCAAAACCATCTCGCGGTACAGGGGCGTCATCGATTGCCCCCAACTCGCGTTCTGCTGCCGCTCTTCATAAACGGAGATGCCCTCACTCAGCCAGCGCGGCATCTTGTTGTGGGTCTTGTGCAGCGTGACGACATGACAGAACTCGTGCCACAGAACCGCTTCCCAATTGGACGGACTCTCGCCTTGCGATGCCGGGCTGTTGGCCGTTATCACCGGGCCGAAACAGACGCCCAGAAAGCCAGCCCCGCCCGGCAACCCGAACGTGCGAATGGCAAAGTCCTTCTGCTGCGGAAAAATCTCCACCGTGATCGGCTCGCTCAGCTCGACGTTGTACTTCTTCGTCAGCGTCTCTTTGGCTCGCCCCAGCAGATCCAGCACGCGCTGCCCATAGATGCGGGCTTCGCGCTCGTCCATCCGCACCAGGAAATCGGGCGTCTCGAGCGTGCGGAACTTCTTGATGTTGTCGTGCAGCGTCACCAGGTTGTACGCCACGACGTTGTACTGATCCTCGGCAAACACTTTGGCGGCCAACGCCCAGCCTTCTTCCTCCTGACCCAATCGCAGGAGATCCTGACAGAGCTGAACCTTGGCCGGGCGATACTCGGCATCCAGCGCCAAGGCTTTTCGCTGATACGCGGCGCCCTCGGCGAAGCGATACTCCTGCGACAGCTTGCGGCCGATCGTGTGATCCACCTCGGGATTGGTCTTCCAGGCCTTGAGGGCCGTCTCGCGATGCGCCGCCTCCTGCTTCTTGTCGCCGGCCAGGTGTGCCAGCACGGTGCGATAAGCCCACGCCCGCGGATGCTGCGTGTTCACCGCCAGAACTTGTTGGATGAGCTTCTCCGCCCGCTCGGGATCCTCGGCATCGATGGCGTTATCCACCTGCCATAGTATGCTTTCTACGTGGCGAGGATTGATCTCCAGCGCCTTGGCCAGCGCGGCGGCCGCTTGCTCTCGATCGCCGGTCAAGGAGCGAGCCAGCCCGTAGTAAATATCGGGATCGCCGGGAGATCGCTTGGCAGCCTCCTTGAAGCTCTCGGCGGCCAGCGCGTAATCGTGCTTCTCCAGCGACAATTGCCCACCGGCCAGGTGCGGCTCGGCCGAAGTGGGATAGATCTTCTTCACTGCGTCGAAGAACAACTCCAGCACCTGACGGGCATCGACGCCCGCGAGGATCAAAGCGCGACCCAGCGCGACGCGGCTCTCGGCATCGCTGTAGCGCCACGGCTCACGAGCCGCCAGCTCGCGAATGCTTCGCAGCAGCACCAGCGCATCCTGAGGGCGATCGTTCAGCCGCAGCACATCGCACCCCAACAGCCGCAGCGGGGTGCTGGCGGAGAATCGGCTCATGGCGGCTTCGTGCGTCGCCAGGGCATCGGCGTAACGGCCGGTGGCCAGCTCGGAGCGAATCTTGAACATCCGCCACGCCAGGTGCCACTGATTCTGCTCGATGGCCTCCGTGCAGGCCGTGATGCAGTCGTCGTACTCGCCCCCGAAGTACAGCTTCTGCACCTCGTCCAGCGTGGCGCCGCTAACCGGCGTTGCCCCGCGGCAGATCAGGCCGCAGAAGAGCAAGAGAATCAGCCGGACGATGCGAACTGCGGCAAAGGGATCGAGCGACATAGGCAGCACGGCAGGCGTCGCGGGCATATCACGCAGCTACGATGATAACGCCCCGGCAGCAGCAAGCCAACTCAATCGGCGCGACCGGTCGACGATAATCGCGGCCGCCACTTCGTCCGTACTGCGCCCCGTTCACGCGTGTAATCAGCGTGGCGCCGACGACGAAGAGCACGACTACGAGTGAACTTCCTGGCTGCCTTCGTAGATGGCTAGTTCCTCGTGCAGTCGCGCGATCATCTTTCTTACGCCTGCTTTGGTAAGACCCTTTTCTGGTGCCGGATGGTCCTGAAGCAACCGCGACAGCCATTCTTCCAAGTAACTCAACTCGTCGCGCGCCTTGGTGTATTCGTCTGGTCCGGTAATCATAGTCGCACCTCGATGAGACCCTTGCGGCGACCGTCCGCTTCTCGCGTCCGGCTGAAGAACTCGATCCAACGTTGCCAGTCCGCGGCATCTGCTGCTGCAAACAACTCCGCTGGCTGGCGAGTGAGCATCATCTCCTCCAGTTCGAGCGCCGCCGTGTTGCCTTGCAACAGAAGACTCTCGAACTCGATCGGCAGGAGCAACACCGCATCGACATCCGCCGGGGCCAATTCTGTGGTGTGCCATCCAACAACAACCGCGCCGCGCGAATTTCGCGAGCGAGTTCACACCACCTGCGAATTCACATCGCCAACCGACGACGTACTCGACCGCCCGCCCCAAAACGAAAAACCGCCTCCGCCTCTGAGCACGGATGGATCCCATTGGGTAAATAGCCATCGGGCCGAAAATCGGGGATCGCCATGCGTTGCATTGTACACGATCTCAAATCATACCGCCGCGCGCTTGCGGCGCGTACGCGATGGGATAGATTCAGCGGATTCTCAGCCAGCTTGAGGAGCTAATGAAACAGGATCATCGCCAAATGCGGGTGCGATCATTTGTTCAAAATCCTCAAGGATTCGCCACCACAAGAGAGGCAAATTTCTGGATACGCCGAAAGGATGCGAGAACGACTCCACCTTCGCGGGTACAAGTGAATACTGAGCAGGACTGATTCACGCCTGAACGCCCCGGCCGCACCAAGCCAACCAATCGGGCTTGGCGAAGGCGCGGCGGGTCGAGGATAATCGCGGCCGCCACTTCGTCCCGTGCTGCTTCCTATGTCCAGCGATCTTTCGATGCCGCCCCAGGCCACTCCCCGCCAGGTATGGGCCTGGAGTATGTACGATTGGGCCAACAGTGCCTACTCGACGCTTTCGATCACGGTGCTGGTGAGCTACCTGCAAGGCGCCGTGTTGCCCGGCAAGGAGGGCGTGCTGGTCTGGGGCTGGGGCATCGGGCTGACAGAGTTGATGGTGGCGGTCCTGTCGCCCGTGCTGGGGGCTGTCGCAGATGCGCATGCCAGCAAGCGCTTCTGGCTGGGGCTAACCGCACTGGGGGGCGCGATGGCCGCCAGCCTGATGTTCTTCGCCACGCCCGATCGCCCTTGGCTGATGGTGGGCCTGTTTTTGTTCGCCCACCTGAACTATGAACTGTCGCAAGGGTTTTACAACGGCTTTCTGCCGGAGATTGCCAACGAAGCGAACATGGGTCGCATCTCGGCCCGCGGTTTTGCGCTGGGGTATCTCGGCGGCGGACTGGCGCTGATCGTGTTCCTGATGGTGTATCAGTTTGGCGATCGGCTCGGACTTCCCACGGAAGACACCACGTTTCTTCGCCCGCGGCTGGGGCTGCTGTTGATGGGGCTGTGGTGGGGCGTATTTACGCTCCCGGCGTTGCTGTGGCTGCGCGATCGCCACCCGCCCAAACACGATCGCCCTTTGGCCGCCACGGCCCGCGAGGCGTTGGGACAAGTCGGGAGCACGCTGCAGAATATTCGCCGCTATCGCATGCTGGCCATCTTTCTGTTGGGCTTCCTGTTCTATAACGACGGCATCCAGACCGTCATCAGTCAGGCCAGCACGTTCGCCACGCATGTGCTGGGGATGAAGACCAATGAGCTCGTGCAGGTGGTCCTGATGATTCAGTTCGTCGCGCTGCCCGGCGCCATGCTGGTGGGCTGGGCCGCCGATCGCGTCGGTCACAAGCGGGCGCTGTTCGCCTGTTTAATCGTCTGGTTCGGACTGCTAGTGGCCGCGTACTTCATCGATCAGAAATGGCAGTTCTGGTGCATGGGCGCCGTGCTGGCCCTGGTGATGGGGGGCACACAATCCGTCAGCCGGGCCATCATGGGGCTGATGACGCCTCCGGCCCACACCGCCGAGTTCTTCGGCTTCTTCAACCTCTCCGGCAAGGCCACCAGCATGTTCGGCCCGATCGTCTTCGCGCAGGTCCTGGCTCAGACCGGCAGCGCGCACCGGGCTATTCTTAGCCTGCTGGTGTTCTTCGTCATCGGCACGGCGCTCACCACACGCGTC
>JBGTDH010000661.1:0-3679 GCA_041748435.1 Pirellulales bacterium | reverse complement strand
CATCATCAACGGCATCGATCTCGCGACGATCAGCACGGCCACGCAAAACGCCATCGCCGCCGCGCGCGGCGCGCCCGGATTGGTGCGCATCTCGGCCGGCAACTATGGCGGACGATTGGGGAAGAGCTTTGTGTACCTCAGGCCAGATCGCGCAGGCTCTTGAGGCCGATCGGTTCGCGGCAGGCGAAGGGTTCGCCGTAAGCCGTGCCGATGGCCCAGCCCCAGTAGGCGGCCTGGTCCCGCAGACGATCAATGAAACTGGGGGCGAGGCTCTCGCGACCGGTGATGAATTGGCTGCGATAACATTCAATGGCCGCCCGCTTCTGCTCCCAATAGGGGCTGATATCCAACACGAAATGCGGCGGCGTGACGACCCGCAGGTGAACGCTGAAGTAATGGAACACGCGCTGCGGATGGTGCGGCGTGCCCGCGATATCGCTTTTGGAGAGCTTGGACCAGAACCGCGCGGCCTCGACAAGTTCGACCGCCGCCAGATGATCCGGATGGGCATCGACCCAATACGGTGCGAACAGCCAGCGCGGCTGCGTCTGCCGGAAAACGGCAGCCAACTGCCGGCGGGCTTCCAGCGTCGGCTCCAAGCTGCGGTTGGGCAGGCCCAGATTCTGACGCCAATCGATGCCCAGAATCTGGGTGGCCGCGGCCGTCTCCTGGGCTCGCATCTCCAGGCTGCCGTGCGGCGTAGGCTCGCCCGAGGTGAGATCCAGAATTCCCACGCTCCAGCCTTCCGCCTTGAAGCGGAGGATTGCCCCGGCCATGCCCAGTTCGGCATCATCCGGGTGCGGGGCGACAACGAGTACGTCGAGCATTGGCAGTCTGAGACACGGAGGAAAACTTGCTAAACCGCAAGCGCTAGGGTTGCATGCGCAGCGGAAGGCGCACGATGTCGGTTTCGATGCGGCGGTCGATCTTCTCGAAAACGTCCACCTCGAATTTGCGGCCAATGCGGTTGCCGGCGCGATCTTCCAGAATGCGCTCCACGGCCAGCGAATACGATTGCTCCTCGTCCCACGGCTCCGCGGGCCGGAACCGCCAGCGGGTTTCCTGCCGGTCGATCTCGACGCGCCCCTCCATGCGATCGCCGCCGCTGGCCTCGACCCATACCACGCGCTCCAGCAAGGCACGATCGAGCGGCTCGGGAAACTCCACGCTTAGTGTGTAGTCGTTTTCGCGCGAGGGAGCATCGATCTTCCAGTTCGCGGTGTCCGGCGGGACATCATCGGGGGGCAAGACGGTGATTGACTTACGAATCGGCTCCTTGAGTTCGAAGCCCCCGGCGTCCAGCCAGGCGGAATCGATCACCAGCGTGTAGCGTTTACCTTCTTCCAGCACGGGGCCATCTTCCTCGCGCGGCTTGAGGCCGCGCTTCACGCGGCCCGGATCGAGCAATAGCGTGAACCGCCGGACATCGCGGTCCCACAACTCCTCGGCGATCTCCAGAAAGGCGCCGTCCACCACCTGGCCGTCTTCCTTCAGCAGCCGGATGTTGCGATAGGCGTAACCGCGGCTCATCGGCGCGCTGAAGAACACATAGAACTTGAGTTGATTCTCCGGCAGCTCGGAACTCGACGGGAATACGCTTTCCACCGCGGTTGGCTCGGCCGGCGGCGGGTTGGGAATCGAAAAACGCTCGCGGGCGACGGATCGCATCTGTGCGAGATACGTGACACCCGGCGCCAAGCGGAACCGCGGCTCGAAGATGACCACATCTTGTTCGAGTCGGCAGGTTCCCAACATCGGCGCGCCTTC
Organism: Pirellulales bacterium; assembly: GCA_041748435.1. Lineage (GTDB taxonomy): Bacteria > Planctomycetota > Planctomycetia > Pirellulales > JBGTDH01 > JBGTDH01. The sequence goes on along the minus strand of JBGTDH010000661.1, from coordinate 1,912 downwards.
AATCACGTCCTGCAGGACGACGGCGACGGTGAAGGCGGCAGACTGCTGTTCAGGATGCGATGCCCATTGCTTCAATTGCGCTGGGGACAAACCGTGGACTTCGAAGCGCGCGACGTTGCTGGCGTCTTGCACCAGGCGAATCTGAGGGCGGGGGGACGATCCCGATCGTGACTGCGCCAGAACTGTTTGGATCGGTGGCGTCGGATGCACGAACGTCAGATAGCCGACGAACGCCAGCACGACGTAGGCCAGCAGCCAGCCGCGCGCGACCCCTGGTCGGTGATTTCGGCGATGGTGGAAAAGTTGACGCATAATAGAAGGCACCACAATGCCGCGGGCGGCGTAGTTTGTCGCCGCCCGCGGTTGAAATGACAGGCAAGGACCCTCACCCCGTCCCTCTCCCAGGAGGAGAGGGGGAAGGAAGGGCTTACGGCAGCGGGACGGTTTGCAGGTTGGAAGCGCCGGTCTCGGCGTTCTTGACCAAGAGCAGAGCGTGGTCCTTGTCGAGCTTGTCGAGCTGCTCGACGCCCTTGAGGGAGTCGATCGTCTCGTAGGACAGGCCGGCCTTGTCGGCCACGCGCTCGGTGATGCCCGCGATTCCGCCGATGTTGTCGGTGGTGATCTTCATCACGCCGCGGCTGCTGTTAGCGCTGAGGATGTAATCCTTGCCGTCCTTCTGATAGACGACCATATCGAGCGGCCGGTTGCGGTTACCCAGCTCGGCCACGGTGGTGCCCTTGACCTTCGCGCCCGGCTTTAGCTCGGAGAGCGGGAACTTTACCAGCGGCGTGCAGGTGTAGGCGGCCAGCACGTGTGGGGCCTTGGCAATCTCGTACACGGCAAACGTCCGGACCGGAGCGTTGGTTTCGAACTTGCCGTGCGCGCCGTGATAAATCTCGACGCTGGTCATGGCTTCGCCTTCCTTGAAGGGGAACGGCAGAGAGCGAAGCGTGCTGGCGAACTCCTGAGTGGAGAGACCTGCCACAATGACGCGGCCATCGACATAGGCCAGGTCGGTGATCGACTCGCTGCGTTGGCTCTGGCCGGTGCGCGGGTTCTTCGCTTCGGCCGAAGGCACCGCCCCGATGCTGGCCTTGGAGAACTTCACGCCGACGAGCGAGAACTCGGAGAGCTTGCCGCTCTGATCGACCTTGAGCAGCACGGGCTTGGCCTCCGCGGCTTGTCCGCGAGAGACGGAGAGATACGCGTTGCCGCTGACGGGATTCACGGCCAGATCGACAATCTGCACACCCTTGGCATCGGTGCCCAACAGTTGGGCGACTTTGCCGTCGATGCCTTGCACGTTGATCGCACCGCCCGCGCTGGCTGTGCGATCGCCGGTATCAAGAGCGAAGATGGTGGCGCCCAGCGGGTCGCCCACAAACAGCACGCCCTCCGGTCCAAAGGCCAGCGGTCCGGCCGACTTCACCTCGGGGGTTCCCTTGGCCAGGCTGGACGTCAGATCGGCTTGGGCCGTAGCAGCACCCAGAGCGATGGCCACCGCGACGATCGCCACTACGCGAGACTTAAGCAACATGTTCGGACTCCTTTACCAGGACTGTTGGGCCATCGCGCTTCACGAGGGCGATGGCGAAAAGGAACGGTTGTGATCCCCGAGCTACCCGGCGGTCTGGAAATCAACCCCTTATGATGCCCACTCTGCGCCGCAAAGCAAGGAAATTTCGCGCGTGGCGTTGGCTTCGCCCGCGGACTAAACTGGTGGCACTTCGGGCAAGCACAATTCGGGCGTAGCCGCGGGCGCACCATGAGCGCCTCTCCGAGAGCGAGAAGCATCTTTACAAGGAACCACCCATGAGCAAGAACCATCAGAATCGACGTGAATTCCTGAGAACGTCAGCGGCCGCGGCGGCTGCCGTGAGCGTGCCGTATTTCTTCAGCAGCGAGCAGGGCC
>JBGTDH010000660.1:0-3929 GCA_041748435.1 Pirellulales bacterium | reverse complement strand
AAGATGACATCCTGTTCTGGAGACTTTCCCTGCGTTCTTAAACGCGCCAGAACGAAGAAGGGTTCATCTTGGAGGAACTATTTTTCAGGAAATTCCCGGAAACCACGCCTGGATCGCATTTCCGGACGGGCACTAGCTACGTCGTTCGTTCACGCGCTCTAGCGCAGCTCCTTGAAAAGTGGAAGGCAAGGGTACGCCCAGGCGCATTCAAAACAAACCAGCCGTTACTGGACGCATTGCAGGAATCCCCTCATGTCCAGTGGTTCTATTACTGTGATGATGATGCTGGAAACACGTTTCGATTGTACGACGACGCTCTGATTACCAGGTTCCTATCAACGAGGATGGACCCCGACCAGTATGTGATCGTGAGAGGCAAGAATGTCGGCGAAGAAGGCACTGCGGAGAAGAACTTATTCCTTCAGGACTTCGAGTCCTGTACGCCGGCTGACGAATACAACTTGAGACGAGTGCCAGCGAACGAAAACAAGGACGATGTACGACGACGGTTTTTCGAGGCGAGAAACCAAGGGGAGGCGCGAGACGACAATCCTATGGACAACAAAGCATTTCTCCCGAGTCACCTGGCTGAACTGCTCGCGCTCTGCAAGCAATGCCCGCAGATTATTCTGTACGGGCCACCGGGCACCGGGAAGACGCGCCTCGCGTTGCGGCTTGCCACCGCGCTGCTGGAGGGAACCAGTGATCCGGAGGAGCTACGAAAGGTCGAAAAATCAGAAGACGACCAACTCCGGGAACGCTTAAAGAAGCACAAGCGAGAAGATTCGCTGCGGCATGCGCTGGTGGTCTTTCATCCGGCGTATGAGTACGAGCAATTCGTAGGGGGCATCGCGCCGAGCGCGGACGATCGTGGAAATCTACGCTACGAGGTTCAGCAGGGCATCTTCCTTCGTCTCTGCATCCAAACCCAAAGTGGGCAGAAGTCAGTGCTGATCATCGATGAGATCAATCGGGGCAGCCTCCCCAAGTTGCTCGGCGAATTGGTGTTTGCGTTGGAGTATCGCGACCATCCGGTAAGTCTCCCATTCCGCTACAAGGATCGTCTGGACAAAGAAACGAGCGAGCTCATTATTCCGCGCGACCTGATCGTGATCGGCACCATGAATTCGTCGGACCGCTCGATCGGACACATCGACGTGGCCATCCGCCGTCGTTTTGCGCTCTATAGGGTCTCGCCTGACGAGAGCATCGTCGAAACTTGGTGGCGCGACAGAGGCGAGGCTGAGTTTGGGGTAAAACTCGGAGAATTCCTCCGTGACCTGAACAAGGCCCTGCGCGGCGATTCGAATGACGAGTTGCTCGTGGGCCACTCGTACTTCCTGGGCGATTCCAAAAAACAGGTTCGGCGCAAGTGGGAGTATCAAGTGCTGCCGCTCCTGAAGGAGTACGGCTCGATGACCTCCTTCAGTCAGACGAGATTGGAGGAATACGAGGTCAAGTTCAAGGCACTCCTGGAGTGAGTCAACGTGGCGATGTCGCCGGAGATTCTACTGCGCGAATACGAAACGCACCCGGACGCACTCGGTGTTCGCGAGGGCTTGCATGCTTACGTGAAAGAGGGGTGGCTCGAGCGCACATTCAAGGATGACGAGTCGTGCGTGCGCGCCAAGCACTTCGTCGGCGTCTTGCCGTTCATGCAGTCGTCCGAGGAATCCGGCGTATCCGCGTCCAGAGTGCTGACGGTGCTTCCCAAGGGATGCGATCCCAATGTTCCCGCCGAGGCCGAGGCCGCACTCAAGCGATTCGTAGAACTGGCTTTCTTTTACGACCATAGTCTGATTGAGTCCCTTGAGAACTTTTCCGTCAGCACGAAGTCACTCGGGGAATTGTTCCTCAAGCTGATCGCCTATGCGTATTGTCTGGAGTTGACGGAGCTCTGTCGCCACGATTTTCGACGCGACTATCGGCATCACGATGCAGAATTGCACGGTCGAGTCCGGGGCCGAATCGCTGTCGGGGCGCATTTGCGAAATGCGTTGCGCGGCCGCGGGCACGTCGTTCCGTGTCGTTGGGAGGAGTTCACCGCCGACAACTGGGACAATCGCATTCTGTTGGGCGCGTTTCGCGCCCTGGAGCGGTACGCCAGCGCCATCTCAGTTGACGCCGCGAGAACTATGCGCCAGCAGTTTCGTCACGTCGCTCCCTGGTTTACCGAAGTGGAGGAGTGCCACGTGGGGTCGGCCGATCTGCGGCGAATGCGACTGCATCGCGTGTCGGACCGCTATCGGCGTGCAAAACGCTGGGCTGAGGTGATTCTGCGAGGCATGGGAACTCCCGCCGTCGGCAGCGGCCTACGGCCGTTCGTCATCGATGCTAATCGGGCATTCGAGGAATTTGCATCCCACCTCACAAGGCAGGCCGCAATAGCCGTGAACCCAGATTGGAGCACGACGATGCAGCAGCCACTGACGCACAAGATGCTCGACGACGACGACGCTCGAAGGCCTGATGTTACGGTTCTCGATAAATTCGGGCCGGTTGCCATTGGCGACGCCAAGTACAAGGATGTTCTGGAATGGGCCCCCGGCTCAGCAGGCCTGAGCGATCCGAACCAGATCTCGAAGGCCGCGATCGGTCCTGCCGATTGGAACCAGCTCTACGTCTATATGCGGCTATCGGGTGCTCCACGTGGGTTTTTCATCGTGCCATACTGGAGCACTACGGGTGCCCCTGTTGTTTGTATTCGACGCCAGTTCGCGATTGGGCCGCTGGATTCCGGTCTTGAAACTCAAGTGGCCGTCTTCGCAGTCAACCTCATGCGGAGAGTCTCGGAAATCAGGTCTCGCTTCACTGACAGTTTCAAAAGGTGGATGGGCAACTAAGGCAGGTTGGACGGTGGATGACAACCGGATTATCAGCCGCTGATGGATACACAGACTCATTACGTGCTGCTACCAAACGAATCAACTTGCGATACACTGGCTAGCGCCCTATGAATCGACCCGCGCGCTACATGATGGGCATGACGGCCTCCGGACTGGCATTGTCCGTCGCGGTGGGAATTGCGCTGGGCACCGGGGGCTACACGTACCACTACGGCGAGGGCTTCTCGTATCTCAGCAGCGATCCGCGGGCGTGCGTCAATTGCCACATCATGCGCGATCACTACGACGGCTGGTCCAAGGCCAGCCATCACGCGATCGCCACCTGCAACGACTGCCACACGCCCCACAACTTGCTTGGGAAATACTGGACCAAGGCCGAGAACGGCTTCTGGCACTCCAAGGGGTTTACGTTGCAGGACTTTCACGAGCCACTGGTCATTCGGCCGAAGAACGCTCGCGTGCTGCAAAGCAGTTGCATACGTTGTCACGCGGAGATGGTTGCCGGCATCCTCGAACACGACGCTCTCGAAGACGGCGGCGCGGCGTACTGCGTTCGCTGCCATGCGTCGGTCGGCCATGGCCCGGCAAAATAATCGCGACCCAGAAGAGGAACGAATAAAATGACCGCCGCCGATGCCTCAGCTCAACCTCGCCGCAGCCGGCTGCCGTACGTGTTAACCATGCTGCTCACGGCCGGGGCAACCTTCGGCATCGTGGCACTCTTGATGAACATGTCCGAGCGGAAGCACGAGGCCCGCGAGCATTACGTGCAATGGGTCGAGCTGACCGAAGACACCGTCGATCCGGCCGAGTGGGGGAAGAACTTTCCGCGGCAGTACGACGGCTACAAACGAACGGCGGAGAATACGTCGCGCCGACACGGCGGCAGCGAAGCGCTCTCCAAACTGGTCGATGATCCGCGTCTTAAGCGCCTCTTCGCCGGTTATGCCTTCAGCGTGGATTATCGCGAGCGCCGCGGCCACGCCTACATGTTGGAGGATCAGGACAACACGGAACGGGTCAAACAGTTCAAGCAGCCCGGAGCCTGCCTGCACTGCCATGCGTCAATCATTCCGGCTTATC
>JBGTDH010000659.1:0-3978 GCA_041748435.1 Pirellulales bacterium | reverse complement strand
ATTGGAAACCATCGGGAAGCGGCAACCCTTCACGCGGGTAAAGTACAAGGCCGGTCCCTGCGCCTGATATACGCGGCGCTGAATCTCGGCCGCTTCCAGGTGCGGATCGATTTCTTCCTCGATGCGCAGCAGCCGCCCGCTGGCCTCCAGATCGTGTACGCACTCGCGCAGGTTGAGATAGCCCATGCTGCGATTGTTGGCCGATCTGCGGCGGGTGGCAATGCCCGGCGGCGGCGGATATGGTAACTCCATGCCGATCACTACCGAAGCCGAGCTCGAAGAACGACTCTCGCGACCCACGCCCGGATCGATTCGCGCGATGCGCGACCTTACGGGCGACTTGTTGATCCTGGGCATCGGCGGCAAGATGGGGCCGAGCCTGGCGCGCTTGGCGCGACGCTCCGCGGAGGAAGCCGGACGCCGCGAACTGCGCATCACGGGTGTGGCCCGCTTCTCCAGTTCTGGCCTGCAGGCGGAGTTGCAGCAAGATGGCATCGAAACCATCGCCTGCGATCTGCTCGAGGAGGCCGCGCGGCGCCAACTGCCGGATGCTCCCTGCGTGCTGTTGATGCTCGGCTACAAGTTCAGCTTGCAGAGCCTGCCGGGCATGCACTGGGCCATGAACACCTATCTGCCCGGCTTGCTGGCCGAGCAGTATCGAAGTTCGCAGATCGTCTGCTTCTCCAGCGGCAACGTTTATCCGTTCACGCCGCTCGATCAGCCGCCGCCCACGGAGAGTTCGCCGTGCGGGCCCGTGGGCGAATACGCCATGACCGCCTGGGGCCGCGAGCGGATGGTCGAGTTCATGAGCGCCCGCCACAACACGCCGGCCTGCCTGTTGCGCTTGAACTACGCGGTGGAAGCGCGCTACGGCGTGCTGATCGACCTGGCCGAGCAGATCCTGCGCGGGACACCCATCGACTTGGGCGTGCCGGCCGTGAACTTCGTCTGGCAGGGGTACGCCAACGCAGTGGCCCTGGAAGCGTTCTCGCTGGTGAAGTCTCCCGCGACGATCTTGAACCTCACCGGTCCCGGTTCCCATCGCGTGCGCGACCTGGCGGAGGGCCTGGGCCGCCGCCTCGGCAAAAATCCCACGTTCGCTGGCCGCGAAGGTCCGGCCGCGCTGCTTAACGACTCTTCGCATTGCCATCAACTCTTCGGCCTCCCCGAGCTCGATGCCGAGGCGCTGTTGGACCTTGTGGCCGACTGGCTGCTCTCCGGCGGCCGCACGCTGGGAAAACCCACCAAGTTCCAAGTGAGCGATGGGAAGTTTTAGCCAAGGAGAGCGGCGAGAGTTCGCGGGGATTCGATCCCGGAGCAGGAGCAATCCCCGTTGAGCAGTGGGGGCCGTTTTTCTATACTTGGCCCTTCGTAAACAGCGTCCAGAACTACGTAGCTTACCGCAGCCCGGCAACGGTCTAGGAAAACTGCGGTTGTGAAGCACAGCAAAAGGATTGAACACGATGACTGATTTGATCTCCCCGCATGGTGGTTTGTCGTCTCCCGTTTGCCGCACGGTTTCGGCGGAGGAGATTCCCGCCTTCGAGGCCGCGGCAGCCAAGCTGACCAAGGCGCCGGTCTCCGATGCCGATCTCTCGACGGTGTATCGATTTGGGGACGGCGCCCTGACGCCGCTCATCGGACCGATGGACTCCGCCACCTATGAGCGCGTCCTGGACGAAGCGGTGATCGTGCAAGGGGGTAAAAAGTACGCCTGGACCATCCCTTTGAGCCTGCCCGTGACTAAGGAGTTGGCGGGGCAACTGGCGGTTGGCCAGCGGGTGGCCTTGGCGAACACGGCCGGCAAGGTTGTGGCCACGCTCGAGATCAGCGACGTGTTTCCCTGGGATAAGGCTAAGTACGTGAAGTGCGTCTACGGTACGGAGCGCACCGATCATCCGGGGGCCGACATGGTGCTCAAGGGAGACGCCGACAAGACGCATCTGCTGGGAGGCGCCATTCGCGTGTTGCCGCAGCCCAAGCATCCCGCGTTCGGCAGGTACGTGCTCTCTCCGCGCGAGGTGCGCAAGCTGTTAGCCGAGAAAGGCTGGGACCGCGTGGTGGCCTTCCAGACGCGCAATCCTCTGCATCGCGCACACGAGTACGCCTTGGTTTACGGCTTGGAGGCCTTGCTGCGCCAGGGTCACAACGCCGGCGCGTGCTTGAACCCTTTGATCGGCGAGACCAAGGGAGACGACGTGCAGGCCGATGTGCGGATGAAGACGTACGAAGCCCTGATCGACAAGCGCTCGCTGGGCGAAGGAGATAGCGACACCTCGCTGTGGAAGACACGGGGCGAGAGCGTTCCGGACCGCGTAATCCTGCTGGGTCTGGACATTAAGATGTTCTACGGCGGTCCGAGGGAAGCGGTGATGCACGGCATTTACCGGCAGAATTATGGCTTCACTGATATCGTGATTGGCCGCAAGCACGCCGATGCGCCGTATGCCGATGGCACGCCCATCTGGGGAGATTTCGATGCCCAGGAGATCTTCACCAAGCTCGGCGGCGATCTGAAGATCAAGCCGCTGCGCGTGGGCTTCGCGGCTTTCTACGAATCGTTGGGACGCGTCGATCTGACGGAGCATCATAAGGAAGAGAAGCCCGTCTCCATCTCCGGCAAGGAGGTGCGTTCGACGCTGCTCTCCGGGAAACCGGTCGATCCGCGGATTATGCGCGAGAGCACCTCGGCGATTCTGGCGGCGGCCATGTCGAGCAAGTCGTAGCCAGAGGGTCGTTCCAGGTTGTTAGTACGCCTCAGGCGGAAGAATCGCCGACTGGCGCACCGTGTCCTTGCGCGCCTTGGCGTTTCTCCCGCGGGCAGTTGCACGCGTCCGGTTCAATGAAACGTAAGTCTTTATTGTTAATGTACTTACGCTGTTCACTTGCATTTAGGCCGGGGCACTCTTAGCATGGATTGAGAGGTCTTGCCTGGCGTCTGCAATCCGCACGACGCCGCTTACCCCACGAAGGATCGGTCTGGATGGCAGCCCAGTGGCGTCTGCCGCCAACGGAGTGGAACCAAGTACGCTAACCGCGCGTTCCGCCGAACCTATCCGTCATGCGAGCCGACCGAAAATTATCGTTCCGTGGACGAGTTCCGCATGCGCCTTCGCATAACGCCGTGGCGTTGGCCAAAACGGCCGCCAGCCGCGGTGTGCCGCTAAGCAAGCGCACGCGCGGCGGAAGTCTGAATCAGCGGTTGCCTTTTGCTCCGCCGGAGAACTGGTACGAGCCGCGCAACGACGGTTCGGAGTTCCGGATTATCGTGCAATCGCCCGGACCCGGTTACCGGCATGTGCTCACGCCGGAAGAAGTCCGCGTGCGCCTGGACCAACTGCCGAAGGAGTTCCTGACCTCCTTGGAGGTCCTGCAGTTCTCTCAGATGACACGCAAGAAACAGAGCTTTCCCTGTTACGGCATGCAATGGGGAAGCAGCCTGTACTTGTATCCGATCGAAAACAATCTGATCGAGACATATCATCGCCCGCCCAAGCCCAGCCAGCGCATTGAGGCGCAAATGTACGGCGGCCGGTGGGAGCACGTGCGCGGGCCAAGCTGGCGGCTGATCTGGTCGGAAGAAACGATCAAGGACTTTTATCTCAACAACATCCTGATGCACGAGCTGGGGCACTTGCTGGACGATCGCAATACGAGTTACGTCGATCGCGAGCGCTACGCCGAGTGGTTCGCCGTGCAGTACGGATATCTGGCCACGCCTCGCCGGCTGACGCCCCGCAAGCTGGTTCGCCGACGCCACGGATAGCGTCCGGCCCCTACGATCCGAGGAATCGTGTCCCACGCGCCGCCCAGCCGCCCGACGCAGGTTCGCTGGCTGGTGTTTGTGTTGGCGTGCGCCGCGAGTTTTGTGCTCTATCTGCATCGCTACGCCTGGGGTGTGATCAAGAGTTCCCTGCAACGGGAGACGCAGCTCTCGGATGTGCAGCTCGGCTGGCTCGATTCGGCCTTCGCGGCCAC
>JBGTDH010000658.1:0-4157 GCA_041748435.1 Pirellulales bacterium | reverse complement strand
TGCTCAGGCCGGCGGCCGACGAGACTTTAGTTTCGGACAGGTCGACTTCCCCTGCGACCGTAACCGCCGCAGGAGCGCTGCGGCTGGCACGCTTCGCCGGCATCGTGGGCCGGTCTTCTTTCTCAGGCGCCAGACCAATCTCGTCGTCCGGCTCGGGCCGAACTGTCGCCGCCATTGCGCTCGTCGCTGACGCGCTGGGCGATCCCGGATTCAGCCACCCGGCCAGGACGGTGGCAACCTCCGACGCCGACGAATAGCGGTCCCGCGGCTTCTTAGCCATCATCCGCTGGCAGGCCGCAAGCAGCGGCTGCGGAGCGTCTTTGCGAACGATCCGAATGTCCTTCGGATTCGTGGTCTGATGCCACAGCACGCGCTGGGCCAGCGTGCCGGTGCTGAACGGCGCGGCGCCGGTGAGCAGGAAGTACAGCGTGCAACCCAGGCTGTACAAATCGGCGCGAGCATCGACCGCGTGACAATCGACGGCCTGCTCGGGCGCCTGATAATCGATCGTTCCGATCATCCGCTCATCATGCGCCACGGTCAGCGACATGCGCGAATCGTCCTGCACGCGCGCCAGACCCAGATCGAGCACTTTCACCACACCGGCGATATCCACCAGAATGTTGGCCGGCTTCACATCGCGATGCACAATGCCGAACCGATGCGCGTGGTCCAGACCCAGCGCGGCCTGGCGAATGTATTCCGCCGCCAGCCGATACTCCAGCGGGCCCTGCTGATCGACCAGCGCCTGCAGACTTTCGCCGGTCACGTACTCCATTACAAAGTAGTGCGTCCCCTCGGCTTCGTCGGCATCGTAACAGCGGACGATGTTGGGATGATCCAGCGCGGCGGCCGATTGAGCCTCCACGTAGAATCGCTCCAGGAACGACGTCAGCCCGACGAGCTCCTTTTGCAGCACCTTGATCGCCACGCGGCGCTTGAGCACGATGTGCTCCGCCAGGTAGACGGCGCCCATTCCGCCGCGCCCTAGTTGCCCCAGCAGCTTGTATTTTCCAAGAAAGAAGCCCCTGCACTTTCCCTCGCGCAGGCGTGAGCTCTGCCAATCGGTGAGCAGTCCCGTCTCGATCAGCGTGTTGCAGATAATGCCGCTGTCGGCGGCCTCCAGATCGGGGAATGCCGAGAGCAAAGCGTCCAGACGCGCTTGCTCAATCAGGCCGCTGCGGCGGACCAGATCGACGTACTGGTTGGCCTTGAGCTTGAGCATGAGTCGGCCGCGGCGCGCACGAGCCCTGATACTGCCAGAATGCGAATCGCGTCAGTGTAGCAGGCAAGATCGATTGCCGAGCCGCGCTTAATGCAAACCAAACAATCTTGGTCAAAGCTTTGCGCAGGTAGCCTTAATCCCCGGCCTTACTTAGCCACGACCAGCACCGCCGTGAGATCATCGGCCAGCGGCAGATTCTTCTTCGCCCCCCGCACCACGTGTTGCATGATTTCCAACACCACGAGCACCGGCTTGCGGCGATTGGCGTGCAGCAGATCCAGCAGGCGATGGCTGCCGAAGGGGCGGCCATCGGTGGCCGGAGAACGCAAGATGCCCCGCGTGAGAAACAACACCGCCGCGCCGGGATTCAGGCGAATCGGATCGCTGCTGGCGTAGACCGCACCGGCCGAAATGCCCAACGGCTCGGCGCAACTGTTCAGAGCGCATTCCACTTTGCCGTTGGCGTCTTGAATGAAGACCGGTGGTTGCCCGGCGCCGACATACGTCAGTCGTCGCGTAGCGTCGTCCAACCGCGCCAGGCCGATCGTGGCGAACGTGTCTGGCGGTAGCTCTCCCACCAGCAATTGGTTGGCCCGCTCCAGGATCTTGCCCACATCAGCGTAGCTCTGAGCCAGGGTTCGCAAGCACAGCCGGATCTGCGCCATCAGAAAGGCGGATTCCACGCCGTGCCCGCTGGCATCGCCGATGGCAATTCCCAGAGAGCCGTCCTGCAGCTTGAAGAAATCGAAATAATCGCCCCCGGCCTGCGACGAGGGTATGCACATGCCCGCGATCTCGAACGGCCCATGACTTAGGGGCGAGCGCGCACACAGCCGTTCTTGAATCCACTTGGCCAGGACGAGACGCTGCGTCTGCGCCATTCGGCCCCGCACCACATTGCTGGCCATGGGCGGATTGATTTGCCGCGTGGCGACGGGCAGCTCCTGCGCCTCGGGGATGTTCTCGGCCAAGGCTTCCGTTGCCAACACCGACAACGACACGCGCGGCACCTGCACCGTTTGCCCACATTGCGGACACATGCCGCGCTTGCCGGCGTAATGATCCTTGGCCTGAAAGGTATGCCCGCAGCGGCACTTCACTTCGATCGACACGACAAACCTCCGCAAGCGTGGCGAGAGCGGCTTGTCGGCATCGGAAAGACCAAGGTTAGGCCGGGGGTGCAGACTTAAGGACCGAATCGCGGGCGTCCATCTCTTCCTGCAACTCCTCGCGAACGATGGGTGTCTCCGGCGGAGCTTCGATCCCCAGACGCACCGTACCTTGCGACACGCGGACCACTGTGATGGCCACATTGTCGCCCACGAGAATTCGCTGACCTACCTTGCGGGTGAGTACAAGCATCGTTCTGCATCCTTGTCCAGAGGGCCTGTAGGCGTGGTCCCACCGACTCCTTCACCAGGAGCGAGCCACTACCCGGAGCGCAGCATAACGTTGCTAGCACACGGATGCAAGCAGGAGTCGCGGCGGGCGTGTAATGCGCAGATAGAAATGCCCCCTTAAGGCGCAGATAGAAATGTTCTGCCGCCTTGTCGACGCTCGGCGCGCTTTGATTATCGCGGCGGGCCACCTCGCTCCTTGGTTGGCATCATCTTGACGTCCTCCCAGAAACGCTAGATTATCCACTCCACGCAGATCGCGACAGTCAATTTTGTCAGTTCGATGACAAGCCGCTAGCGTACTTAAAGGACATCAGCCCGATCTCGGTGCCGTCTCGGAACAGTTGGCGGCGAATTTATCAGGAGGATCAATCAATATTCTGGGCCACAAAGTCGAGCACCTCGCGGGCGATATCGCGGCCGGTGGCGCGGGCGAGGGCTTTCCAGCCGGGGACGGCGTTGACTTCGATGGCGTAAAGTTGCCCGTTACGCGCCGGAAGCAGATCGACGCCGGCGATGGGTGCGCCGATGGCCGCGGCGGCACGCAGGGCAAGGTCGCGCAGATCGTCGGATACGTCGAACGCCTCTGCCGTGGCGCCGCGGCTGATGTTGGTGCGCCAATCGAGCACGTTGCGCCGCCGCATGCCCAGTATCTGATTGCCAAGGATGAAAATCCGCAGATCGTAACCTTCATGCGGCACGAACTCTTGTAGATAGATGACGGCACGCAGATCTTCCAGCAGCCGGAACGCACGCTGCGCCATGGCCTCGTCGTTGAGGCGCGCAATGCCGCGGCCCTCGGCCCCGAACAGCGGCTTGATGACCACATCGCCGCCGAGTTGAGCGAAGGCTTGCAGGCCATCATCGGCCGTCTGACACACGATGGTCCGCGGAATGGTCAGTCCCGCTGCTTGCAGCTTGGCGCTGGCCAGGTACTTATCGACGGCCGCTTCGATGGCCCGCGGCGGATTCATCACCACGTGCCCGGCCGCCTCCAATCGGGCCAGAGCGTCCATGCGGAACACCACCTGCTCCACCGATCCTGGCGGCATGGTGCGCACCAGCGTGGCATCGCACGCCGCCAGATTTAGCCCGCCCGTTGTGACGTGGCTCTCTGTCCCTTCGAGCGAAGATGCCAGATCGCGAAACGAGGCGGGCACAATCTCGTAGCAGCCCTGCGCTGCCCGTTGCAGGTCTTTCAGATACCAGCTCTCGGGGTTGGCCAGAACGGCGAAGCGCATACCAAACGGGTCCAGCTACTTCACTGTGAGCAAGTCGGGACGCAACTCGCCGAAGCGCAGCACGTTGCCTGTATCGAGACTGTTGAACGTGACCACAGCGGGGCTGAAGAGATGCGGGTCGATCTTGTAGAAGTCGCGGCCGTAGCGTTCGAAGATGGCGGCGAACGGTTGGCCATGATCGCTCGAGGAGTTGCTCGGCACGCGCGGGCCGATCCCGGCCAGGCTGGCGTCGTCGCCACGCACCCACAGCGTGACCTCGCCGCCATACAGGATCGCGTCGTTGGTGCGGCCGAT
>JBGTDH010000657.1:0-2876 GCA_041748435.1 Pirellulales bacterium | reverse complement strand
AGTAGTCGTCGTTGCGCGCGATCAGCTCCAGGCTGTTGGCTTGCGTGAAGGCGGGGGGAACGCTGGTCAGAGTCACCGTGCTCACACCCAGCAGGCGAATCTGGTCTCCTTCGCGCACGGGCTGCACATCAAGGGCAGCCACAGCATTGATGGCATCCGTGACCTTCGTCGCGATCTGCTCGGGCGTATCGGTGGCCAGGAACGCGATGGCCCGGCGGCCGGTGACGACGCCTCCGATGTTGTTGAACTCGAACGTTACGGGAGCATTGATGCCGTCGGTGAGCGTGAAGTTGTTGCCGTCGTTAAGGGCGATGCCCGCGGGGAGCCGCAGCGTGGTGATTTCGCCGAACAGCGAGAGTGCGGTGTCGAGCGGACTGGCATCAGCCAGACGCTCCGCAATCGTTTCCGCCGTGAGCACGCCGTGCCGTCCGGCCGGGACGTCGAAGCGGTACAGGTCGATATCGTTGCTCTCCGGCCGGAACAAGTACTGGCCATGCAGTATGTCGAAATCGCCGGGGAAGACTTGCTCGTTCGTATTGCCAAACTGCGAGGGACTGGCGGCATTGACCGTGAAGTCCGGCAGATCGGTGGCCACGCCAAAGCCCAGCAGGCTGCCGATTTGCTGCATCGTGTCGCGCGTGAAGCGCGCGCCGAACTGGTTGATGGCCGCGCCTACGAAGTCGGCCGGATCCATCACCACCAGGCGGGTGGAATTGGCCAACAGCGGCAAGTTCGGCGTGCCCGTCAGGCCTGTCGAGGCGCCGGTGGCGCCCCCCGATCCGCTGACGATCGCGGGATTCGCCGCCGCCAGCAAGCCCACGGCCACGGTAATGGTGCCCGGAGCGCTGCGCACGCCCACGGAGGCCGTAGTCTCCACAAACTGCACGCCCATGTAGCGGGAGTACAGGTCGAAGATCTCGCGCACGCGGTCGCGCTGCTGCGGTGTGATCTGATTAACTTGCTGGACGCCCAACGTATCGACACCGTAATCCGGGCGGAAATCGTAATAGAAGGTGCGGATGCCGGCGATGGCGTCGGCCGTGCCCGTGAGGTGGGACACGCCCGGAATCTCGCGATGTCCCGGATCGGTGTCGGCGCCGGGCAGCGTGAGCGGGTAAGGCTGCGGGCCGGCGGGAGTAGCAATCGTCTGGCCCGTGATGATCACCGCGGAATTTCCCAGCAGGCCCAGCGACGCGGCATCTGCCTCAACGAAACTCGAGCCGGCGTCCGCCAGGATGACGGGTGCAATCGGCGCCGGCAACATCGGCATGGCCGGCGTAATGGTGTCATTGCCGATGCGCAAACGATACGTGCCCACGGTCCGATCGAGCCGGAAGGTGTCGTTGGCTGCAGGTGCGCCGGTCAACCCGGCGCCGAGCGTAAACGTGCGCGTGGCGCCGGTGTAGTCGAGGACCGCGGCGGTCTGTCCGTTGCGGAGCCCGCTCGTGAAGGTCACGCGCGTGCCGTTATAGAAGTCGTCAACCGTCGAGAGCGGCGCATTGCCGGTAAAAGACGTGCTGCTAGCGGCGGCATTCACTGAGCCAGCCACATTGTCGACACGCCCCAGTTGCGCCGGGGTGAACTCCAGCACCACCTTGGTCTGGCCGGCGACCTGGGTTGCCGGCAGATTGACTACCGTGGGGTTCACCACCACGTCGTCGGTCGTCGTCTCTGTGGCGTTGGTGAAGATCAACTGATAGTAAGCCGGATTCTGGACGCCGCCGGGCCCCGTGCCCGGGACAAGCTGCGAGAGCTCGGCGCCGAAGTAAACTTCGACCTGATTGAGGCCGTTCTCGACGGCCATCGTGTTGGGATCGTCGTAGGTCAACTCATTGTTGGCCTGCCGGAAGACGGGCTGCGGCACGACGCCCACGATCTGGGTGCCCAGATCGAGACGGAAATCGACGTTGACATCCACGCCCACGACCTGTCCTTGACTATTAAAGGGCTGGCCGGCCGTATTTGTCAGCGGAGAGGGATTGCTTCCCACAATATGAATACGGTAGAAATCGTCCGGCAACCGATCGGCGAACCGCAGCACCACTTCATTCGGCCGGTCGCCGAGGGCGCGCACGGCCGGAGTGATCGTGAAATCATTCAGATTGCCGAACACCCCGTCGCCGCCGCTGCGCGAGAGTTGAATGGCGCCCAGCGTGGCCGGGTTGATGACTTGCGTGGAATCGAACCGCACGACCAGTTCGCGAGGCGAGACATGTCGCACATCGCCAGTAACCAGCGGCGCCCCGTCGTTGGGGACAATTTCCACCAGGTCCGGTCCCGCGTTGATGGCCAGCAGTTGCCGCTCTTCCAGCGGCTCCAGGCTCAGCGCCGAGGTGTTTCGCAACCGCCGCAAAGCACTACGCTGCTTGCCGACAGGCCGCGTTGCACTGCGAACCGCTCGATGTGCGTAAAGCGAGCGCCAGATCCTCATAGGATCGTTCCCCTCTTCCTCTGTTCACCCGTGGGCCGAAGCCCTGGGATTCGAATTGAACCGATCATGACAACACGACTCTGAGCCGGGAGCGCCCCTGTACACTGGCTCCCGTCCCTCTGTACCAAGCTGTTTTCTTGCTGTAGCAACTGACCCGCCGCGAAACGATCTCGCGTCCGCAGCGCGTTAAGATCAGTTCCAATCTCCGGCGCCAAACACCGTGTCCACCTCGGCCGCCGCAGGTGTGCGGCGGATGCCCCTGTTTAGCACGTCGGCCATCAGGCCATCCGGATCCTCCAGAGAGTTGATGTCCTCCAACCCCAGGGTGTGGCCCAACTCGTGGGCAATCACCGTCAGCAGGTCCATCCCCGCGCGAGCCGCCGAATCTGCCCTGGCCCGCAAGCTGCTCTCCGTAAGCGGCTCGTACTCTTCATCCATCCACGGC
>JBGTDH010000656.1:0-5653 GCA_041748435.1 Pirellulales bacterium | reverse complement strand
ATCGTTCGCTCTCCAGTCTGCTCAAGCTTAATCCGGACTCTTACCACGCACGCTGACCAACGTAATCGGTCGAAACGGCGCGCGATGCTCGGATCGTCAAGGTGAATGTTTCCCGGTCCATCGCCGCCCTTTTCGCAAGTGCTGAACTCCAGCACCATCGTATCACCACGTCAACGCGCCAGCAACTTCTCCTAACCGAGTTCCATTCGCCTCAAGCCCGTTCGCGCCGGCCGCCGTGAAGACTCTCCCAAGTCGTTCGCGGGTCGGGTATCCTGAATGCCGTTGGTTGCAAACACCTGCTCCTTGCCGGGTGAGGATTTATGAATGCGCGCTGGGCGTTCGGCGGCAAGTCCCCGTTTATGCGCTGGCCAACTCACAGCATCCAGTACCCCAGAGGACGAGATAACGGAGAGTAGGGACTTTGCTCCAGCGCATAAAGGTCACGCCACTGCGGCGGGTTGACTCGCATGGCCCAAGCCGACAAAGTGGCGATAGCCGCATCCCGCTCGTGATCGGACCTGCCCATCGGGATACCGCTGAAGTATTGCGTGAGCAGCGCAAAGGTGACATCGGATGGGTGAAGTGCCGCGTTTGCCACTCCCGCAAGCCACAGGAATGCTTTGGGATGTGATTCGCTGGGCGGCAACTCTGGGAATCGCCGACGCAGCAAGATGCCACCAAACATCCCTTGCACGAGGCAAGCGCCTTGAAGTCGGTTGACGTGCTGTACTGTTCCACTCCTGGAGAATCGGAATGGCGCCCGGTCAGCTTCAGCCGTTGGTTAGCCCCTTAGGACTTCGTTCGTCTCCCGGCACTGGAGGCGCCGCGGGCACCTTGGCTAGCGCTCGTTCATAAGCCTTGCGACTACCCCGCGCCGCACGGTTCTCCAGGTACTCCAATTGCGCACACGCAGCGAGCTTTTCGCGCACAGCTTCCGCCACCCACGCTGACTCACCGCCCGGCTTCTGGCTGGCGCGTCGGGCAACCTCCGTTTGCAACTCAGGCGGCAACTCGACAACAAAACCGTTCATTGCTTTACCCCCAGGCGCCGCAGCGCCTCTCCCGGTTTGATAACTTCGACGCCGTACCGGGCAGCGCCGACCGCCATATCACGAATGTTGTGCGTCACGATCCACTCGCTGCCGGTGGCAATCGCCGCTTCCACTACCAGTTCATCGTTTGGATCGGCGACGCTGGGACGCACCTGAAAACCTGATGGCAGCCGGTTTTCCCGCGTGGCACATGTAGTCCAACTCCTTGACATCATCGGCCGTCAAGTTCAGCACGGACAACGACTTCATGCAGGAAGCTTCATACTCTAGCACTAGGGCTGCCGTGAGGCCGATGGTGAAACGCTCTGAACCCACGAGATCGAGCAATACAAACGATGCCCCAAGCGATGACCGCAGGCCAGCAATAAGCACGCTCGTGTCGAGGATCAGGGTCGGCCCCATCTTGCCATCATATCACGATGAGTCGAGCGCTGAACCCTCTGATGGTTTTTGACCGACGTAGTGTAGCGGACTGTGCAGCCGTGAAGACTCTCCCAAGTCGTTCGCGGGTCGGGTATCTTGGATGCAGTTGTTTGCAGACACCTGCTCCTTGCCGGGTGAGGTTTTATGAATGTGCGCTGGGCGTTGATCGGGCTGCTGCTGGCCGTGCCGCCGCTAGAAAGGCGAGCGGGGGGCGTAGGCCCCCTGGTAGCATGTGCGGCCGATTTGTCCTCGGAGGCGCTGGCGGATCGAGTCGAGCAGTTAATCGCCCGGCTTGGCGACGAAGAGTTCGCGGAGCGTGAGCAGGCGCAGGGAGAACTGCTCAAGATCGGGCCGGATGCTTACGATGCGCTGCAGGCGGCGGTCGACCATGAGGATATCGAGATCGCGTCCCGGGCGCGGTACCTGGTGCGATTGATCCGCGTCGATTGGACGCGCGAGAGTGATCCCGCCCACGTGAAAGAGCTGCTCAAAGGATACGATCAGCAGGCCGAGGGGGCGCGAATGCAGAAGATCGCCGAGCTGGCCAAATTACCGGGAGATGCAGGGGTGCCGGCGCTGTGCCGCATTGTGCGGTTCGAGAAATCGCCGGTGATTGCCAAGTTCGCGGCGTTGCGGGTGCTGGGGCGTCCGCTGGCAGCGGAAGTCACAGCGGAGGCGCGGCGGCGGCAGATTCTGGATGCCTTGGGGCGCAGCCACACAGCGGCCACTGGCTGGTTGCGGCTGGAGGGGCAGACGCAGATCGATCCGGCCGGCGCGGTGGACGGCTGGGGCACGGCGGTGGCCGAAGAGCAAACGGCGCTGGCCCGCACTCCGCAGAACACCAAGAACGAAATCGTGGCAGGATTGCTGCGGCGGCAGGTCGATCTGCTCACGCGACTGGATCGGCCCGCGGAAGCCGAAGCCGCCATGATCAAGAGCCTGGATTACGAACCCGGCACGGCGGAGTCTCTGCCCAAGTTGTTAGAGTGGCTGGTCGAGCAGAAAGCCTGGAAGGCGTTGGATGCGGTCTCCACGCGGTTTGCCGATCGCTTTGATCAGCAGCCGATTTTGCTGTACACGCTGGCCGAGGCGCGGCTGAAGCAAGGTCGAATGGACTTGGCTCAGGATGCCGCGGCCAAGGCGCTGGCCATCAACGGCGGGAACCAGGCGGAGCACTATAAGCTGGGATTTGAGCTGCAACAGCGCGGCCTCACGGAATGGGCCATTCGGGAGTTTCAGGCTTCCATCGGCAACGGGCCGGCCACCAGCATTGCCACGTTTGGCTCCCAGATGGCGTTGGCGGAGCTGTTGCACGATCTCGAGCGGCACCTGGAGGGCGCGAAGGTGCTGGAGCCGGCCGTCGAAGAATTGCAGCGGAACGCCGAGATTCGCAAGACGTTTGAAGACCGATTCGAACGCGAGTTGGGAGGCATCCAATCGCGAATGCATTACCTGTTTGCTCTAGACCAGCGTGATCGAGGAGACCTGGCCAAAGCTGCCGAGCATCTCGATCTGGCGATTGCCGCCGATCCTACCGATGCGGATGTGCTGATCGCCCTGCACCGGCTTCCCAACCAGGAGGCGGTGCGGCGGGAGAAGACAACAAAGCTCATTCGCGCGGCCGCCGACGTGTTTCGCAAGCAGATCCAGGAAACTCCCGAAGATTCCACCGCCTATAACCAGTTCGCCTGGCTGGTGGGCAACACGGAGGGAGACTACGCCGAGGCGCTGCGTTACTCGCAACGCTCGCTCGAGATCAAGCCGGGCTCAGCGGGGCATCTGGATACTCTGGGCCGCTGCTACTTTGCCACGGGCGATCTCGCCAATGCCCTCAAGTATCAGACACAAGCCGTGGCGATAGACCCGCACTCGGGCGCCATGCAGCGGCAACTGGCATTCTTTAGAGCAGAGCAGGCCAAGCGGGAAAAAAAGTAGCCACGCATGTCGACGCTGCCTGCATCGCCGTTTGTCGTGCCCGAGGTTGTGGCGGAGGGAAGCACCGCTGCGATGGGAGCGACGCGTGGTTCGCGCGTCATGCACAGTTCGATCGGGCTGGCTGCCGTGTGCGTGATCGGGGCGGCGCTGCTGCTGCGAGTCGAGGAAGGCACGCGCGTGACGGCGCTGGGGTTTGATCGCGCGCTCCCCGAGCTGTGCTACTGGCGCACCATGTTCGGAATGGATTGCCCCGGTTGCGGCCTGACGCGGTGCTTTATCGCGGCCGCCCACGGCCACTTGGCGGAGGCCTGGAGTTACAATCCGGTGGGCCTGCTGCTCTTCGCCGCGGTTGTGTTTCAGATTCCTTATCGCGCGTGGCAGTTATGGCGGCTGTCGACGGGGCGGGACGAGTTCCAGACCTTTGGCGCGCATTATGCTCTGCTTGGCGTGAGCGCGCTGCTGATTGTGCAGTGGTGCATTCGGCTGATGCTATAGATAAAGGGAGCGACGATGCCGCAATTCAAGCTGCTGGGCGCGACGTTGAACGTGGTTGACGCAGGTGTGGGCTCGCCCCTGCTCTTGGTCCACGGTTTTCCGTTGGATCATACGATGTGGCAAACGCAGATCGATGCCTTCTCGGGAACGCATCGGGTGATCGCCCCGGACTTGCGCGGCTTTGGCGCCAGCAGCGTGACGTCGGGCACGGTGTCGATGGAACAGTTCGCGGATGACCTGGCCGCGCTGCTGGACGCCATGCAGATTGAAGGGCCGGTCACTTACTGCGGCCTGTCGATGGGAGGCTACATCGGCTGGCAGTTCTTCCGCCGGCATCGTGCGCGCGTCGAGCAGCTCATCCTGTGCGATACCAAAGCGGCGGCCGACACGGCGGAGGCTGCCGAGGGCCGCCGCAAATTGGCGGAGAAAGTGCTGCAAGAAGGGGCCGGCGTCGTGGCCGAAGGCATGCTGCCCAAGCTGTTCGCCAAGGCTGCCGCCACCGAGCAGCCGCACGTTGTGCAATCGACCCGCGAGGTAATGCTGCGCACCGACCCGCAGGGAATTGCCGCGGCCTTGCGAGGCATGGCCCAGCGGCCCGATTCCACGAGTCTGCTGAGCACGATCGACGTGCCGACGCTGGTAATCGTCGGTCAGGAAGACGCCATCGCCACGCCTTCCGAGATGCGCACGATTGCCGCGGCCATTCCCCAGGCGCGGTTCGTGGAAGTGCCCGCGGCGGGCCACATGGCGCCGCTGGAACGCCCCGCGCTGGTGAACGAAACCATCGCCGAATTCTTAAGCGACCGCTAAAAGCCAAAATGGAAACCCAGACGCGGCGGCGGATAATAGGCCGGCGGAGGGTAATACGCCGGAACATGATGATAGCGCACCACCGGGCCGTAGTAGGGGGCCGGGCAGTGGTGATAGCAAGGCGGCGGTGGCGGCGGCGAGAAATGATAGCTGAAACCCCAGCCGCCCCGCCCATGCGCCGAGGCACTCGACGCCAACAGCAGGCATGCTAATAACGCGAATCCCAATCGCATGGTGTCCTCTCTTCCGTGAGATGGCGAATTGTCTTCCAACGCGGTGCAGACTATATCCACCGGTCGCCGCCGAGAAAACATGAACTGCCGGGGTTGCTGATTCCCCTCGCTACGTGTGACCGGCGCCACCGGCACCCCACGCTGGCCCTGAGGCCGTTTGTAAGCTATAGGAGGGAAGTGGCGGCTGTGCGCGCAGGCCCGGTCGCCCGCCCTCCGCATCCCTCCCACCCCTAGCGCTCTACCTGCCGTGAATCGATCTCTTATCACGTTGTTGGCACTCGTTCTGGGCTGCTTGAGTGCGGCGCTGCAAGCACAAACCGCCACGCTCGCGACGCCGACCGGCGACGATCTGGCTCGTTGGCTGGAGATTGCCGACCAGCAATTGCCGCGGACCGCGGACGGCTATCGCACTACTCCGCCCAAGCAGTTCAAGCAATCGAGTGAGGCCATCGAGCAATGGGCCGCTCATCTGGGCCGCTTCGAAAATGTGGAACAGCCCGACGCGCTGCTGGCCACCACCGAGCGGTTGATGCTCACCAAAGAGCGCGTCGATCGCTGGCTGGACGAAGCGCTGGAGCTGCGGGCAGACTTTGTGGCCATTCAACCGGTCGAGACGCGGCGCACGGCCATACGCAGCTATCTGCTGGCGGAATCGCAGTTGATCGATCTTTCCGGTCGCCTGCGCTTCGTGCTGATGGAAGCGCT
>JBGTDH010000655.1:0-16069 GCA_041748435.1 Pirellulales bacterium | reverse complement strand
GCCAACTCCGTGCGTCCGGCGCCGACCAGTCCCGCCAGACCCACGATCTCGCCGGCGCGCACGGTCAGGCTCACGTCGCGAACGCCGGCAGCGCCGCAGCAGAGACCTTTGATCTCCAGAATGGTCTCTCCCAGAGGCACGGTCGTCTTGGGAAAAATGGCGGAGAGCTCGCGGCCGACCATCAAGCGAATCAACTCGCGGCGATCAACTTCCTGCATCTTCCGCGTGCCCACGGCGGCGCCGTCGCGCAGCACGGTCACGCGATCCGCCACCTCGAACAGTTCGTCCAGTCGATGCGAGATGTAGATGATGCCCACCCCTTGCCCTCGCAGATCCCGCACCAGGGCCAGCAGTCGCTCGACCTCGCGCTGGCTGAGGGAGGCGGTGGGCTCGTCCATGATCAGCACTCGCGCCGAGGCGCCCAGCGCGCGGGCAATCTCCACGAGCTGTTGTTGCGGCATCGAGAGATCCTGCACCAACGTCTGCGGTTCCAGCGACGCTCCCACCCGGGCCAGCAAGCTCTGGGCGCGCTGCCGGCGCTCTGCCCAACGCACGCGCCGCCACGCGCCTAGGACCTCCAGCCCCAGGGCAATGTTCTCCGCCACCGTGAGATCGGGGAACAACGCCGGTTGCTGATAAATGGCCGCCACGCCCAACTGCCGGGAGCGCACGGGGTCGTTCTCGACCACCGCGCGACCGCCGATCTCCAGCGTGCCCTGATCGGACTGCTGCGCGCCGGTGATGATCTTGATCAGCGTCGACTTGCCCGCGCCGTTCTCTCCGACCAGCGCGTGGATTTCTCCGGGCGCCAGATCGAACGACACGCCCCGGAGAGCCGGCACGCCGCCGTAGGCCTTGTGGATCCCGTGTGCCGCAAGCAGTCTGGTCACGGGGCACCGCAGAGTTCGATTGGTCCGTCGGACTTAGCTCAGCTTGCCGTGCTTCTTCAGGTAGGCGATGACTTCGGCCGCCAATTCTTCGGCGGTCTTCGTGGCGGAATCGAGCACCAGCTCTGGGTTCTGCGGCGCTTCGTAGGGATCGTCGATGCCGGTGAACCCCTTGATCTCTCCCGCGCGGGCCTTCTTGTACAAGCCCTTGGGATCGCGAGCCTCGCACACTTCCAGCGGCGCGTTGACGAACACCTCGATAAAATCGCCCGCGGGCATGCTGGCCCTTACGGCATCGCGATCTTTGCGATACGGGCTGATGAAGGCTGTCGTGGCGATAATGCCGGAATCGGCGAACAAGCGGGCCACGGCCCCAATGCGGCGGATGTTCTCTTCCCGATCTTCGGCGGAGAACCCCAGTCCGAAACGCTTGGCGAACGTCTCCCCATGGCGTTCCTTGAGCATGCCGGGGGCGGCGTTCAGGCCCATCCGCACATTATCGCCATCAAGCACGAAGCTGTGATAGCCCAGCGAGTGCAACTGGTGATCGACCACGTTGGCCACGGTGCTCTTGCCGCACGCGCTGAGGCCGGTGAACCAGACCACGCACCCTTTATTCTTATTAAGCTGCTCGCGCTCGGCGCGGCTGACGCTGTGATCGTGCCAATGGACATGCACATCGTTCATAATCGTCGCTCTCTCCAGACAGATTCTCACCCCAGGAAAGCGCGTGATGATAACGAATCGGCCCGAAAATGGCCAGAGGATTCGGCTCCGGTCTACGGCTTCGGACAACACGGCGCGCGTACTTTCTTGTGGCGCCCACCACCTTTACAATCGAGCCGTTTCCCGATCGCCTCGCTCTCATGAATCGCCAGTTTCCTATCCGCCGGCGATGGCTCCAGATCAGCGTGCGATCGCTGCTGGTGGCCGTGTGTGCGCTGTGCGTAGCCCTGGGCATGTGGACGAATCGCGCGCGGCGGCAAGAGGCCCTTGTGCGGGATCTGCTGCGGCGCGGCGGTTACGTGACCTATGCGCACCAGGTCGATTCGGCCGGCAAGCGCCTGGACGATCCGGCAATGCCGGGCCAGAAATGGTTGCGGCGACTCGTGGGAGACCATGCGTTCTTGCGTCTCAACTTCGTCACGGACTCGAATCTCAACGACCAAGACCTGGAAACGCTCGCCGACTTCGACACGCTTACACGACTCCGGTTCGACGAGCACGTTTCCGATGTCGGGATGGCGCATCTGGCCAGGATGAAGAATCTGGAAATGGTGGAGGGCGAGTCCTGGAAGATCACGGATGTGGGTGTGCGGCATCTGGCGGATCTGAGAAAGCTGAAGTTTCTGGTGCTGATGCATGCGGGCGTCTCCGATGAGGGACTGAAATCGCTGGAAGGGCTTCACAATCTCACCTACCTCAACCTGGGTTGGACGCAAGTGACGGCCGAAGGCGTGGCGCGGCTACGGCAGTGTTTACCTCAGGTGAAGATCGATCCCGGCGCGTTTCCGTCCGTCGAGGAAGAACGCGAGACTGTCCAACGGCTCATTCAGGCGGGTGCCCGCTTTCGGGCCGACAAAGAGGGTTGGATCGACGATGTGCATTTCATCGGAGCGCACGTCTCGGACGAACACTTGGCCGTGATGATTCCGCTGAAGCGAGTGAAGTCGCTGTTGCTGTTGAACACCCGCACCACGTCGGCGGGCATCGAGCGTGTATTGGAGGCGCATCCCCACCTGAGGCAGAATCCCACGCTGCGCACACCCCACGCGCAGGATGCAGAAGCCGTGGCCGCCTTGCGGCGCTGCGGTGCTCAGTTGTTCTTCAGTGAAGCGGGCCATGTCAACCACGCGCAACTGTTTGAAACGACCGTGCAAGACGCCGACTTGGCCGCGCTGGCCGGGCTGCCGGAACTCAAGGGCGTGAGCACGCACTCGCCGCTGATCACCGACGCCGGGCTGCGACATATCGAGAACTGCCCGCAACTGGAGTCGATTCACTTGTATCGCGCGACCATCACCGACGACGGCGTGCGCTTCCTGCAGGGGCTGACGAAACTCCGACGATTGGACATGGGGGGGCCGGCTTTGACGGACGACTCGCTGACGGCGCTCGCCTCCCTGCACGACCTGACACACGTCCTCTTGCGTCACACGCAGATCCAGGGGGCCGGACTGCCGCGGTTAGCGGCTTTGACGGAACTCGAGGATTTGGTGCTCACCGGTTGCCCGATCGATGACTCCGGCCTGGCGCTGCTTCCGGAGTTTCCCAAGCTCAAGCGGCTCAGCCTGTCGAACACCGCGATCACGGATGCCGGGCTGCACCACGTCCAGAAATTCAAGACTTTAGAGAGTCTGACGCTCACGGGCACGGAGATCACCGACGCCGGCCTGGTTCTTCTGCACTCGCTACCCGCGATCAAGACTGTGCGCGTGCAAGACACGCAGGTAACGAAACAGGGAGTCGAGCAGTTTCGGAAGATCAAGCCGAAATGCAAGGTGATTCGGTAGGCGGGAGGAGCGTCTAAAACTCCGAAAGCGGCGACGAGTCGCCGCACTCCAAAACACGCTAGACGCGCACTTCGGCCTCGCCGGAGATCTGATCGGCAAAGCGTGTCCGGAGCGGGGCGATCACCTCGGCCTCGGAAATCTCGAATGACCACTTTCGCCGTTCATCGGCTAATTCATTGCTCGCCCGGCACCGCCGAGGACCGCTGCCGGCTAGAACGGAGCGGCGCCCCCATCAATTACTGGAAGTGGAGACTGCCAACCTTGCCGTCCTTCAGCGCCATCAGCGCGACGAGATTATCGCCGTCGTCCTTGAAGGCGAGCTTCCACAGGTAAACCTGAACGGCACCCTTTTTCAGCTGGCAGAGGTAGGTGGCCTCATATCCGCCTTTCAGACGGGATCCCACGTGCTTCTCGAGGGCATCCATAACTTCCGGCGTGGTTTCCTTCTTGACCGCATCAGTTGCGTCGGCTACGAACGCATCCCGATCCTTGGTCTTGATGGCATTGAGGAGCTTGTCGAAGATTTTCTGCACGGACGGGTCGGCCTTGGGGGCTTGGCCCGGTGCCGTACTTGGGAGCAGGACCAACAGGGCGACAACCCCTGCCAGCGCGAGCTGCGGCCAGTACTTCTGCATGGTCGTTCTCCTCTTTCGAGGTCGAGGGGATGCGAAAGGGAAGTCGTGGATGAACTTCGAGCCACGTTCATCGAGAGTGCAGCCCAGCGATGAGGATGCCGATCATTCGAGCCGCCGGGGAAGGAGATGTCAAGCATCTTGCTTTCGGTGCCTTCAGTACGAGGGGGTGTCGTATCAGTGGAGGCGTGAGGGGCGCGAATGATACGACCACGTGGGACGAGGCACAGTTACGCCTTCGAGCGCGCCACGGCGACTAAACGCGCACGTCGGCTTCGCCAGAGAGCTGATCGGCAAAGCGGGCGCGGAGGGGGGCGATCACGTCGGCCAGGAATTCCTCGACTTGCTGCGGAGCACGGCCAACGAACTTGCTCGCATCCAAGGCGGCGGTCCAATCGAGGCTTGCGAAGGCGGTGTCCGCTTGCAGCCGCGCAATCAGATCGTTCGCGCCGCCGTCTTCCTTTATTACGCGGGCCGCGGCCTGGCTGTGACGGCGAATGCGTTCGTGCAGATCCTGGCGATCGCCGCCGCGCGCAACGGCCGCCATCAGGATGTTCTCCGTGGCCATGAAGGGCAACTCTTCGGACAGGAACCGCCCGATGACCTGCGGATACACGACCAGCCCCGAGGCGATGTTTTGATACAGAAGCAGGATGGCATCGATCGCCAGAAACGCCTGCGGGATCACCAGGCGGCGATTGGCGCTATCGTCCAACGTGCGCTCCAGCCATTGCGTGGCCAGGGTCTGCGAGGCGCTGCTCTCCAAGCTCATCACAAAGCGGGCCAGCCCGCAGATGCGCTCTGCCCGCATGGGATTGCGTTTGTAAGCCATGGCCGAGGAGCCGATCTGATGTTCCTCGAAGGGTTCTTCCACTTCCTTGCGGCTCTGCAACAGCCGCAGATCGGTGGCCGCCTTGTGACTGCTGGCGGCGATGCCGGCGAGCGTGGCCAGCATTTGCGCATCGACTTTGCGCGAATAGGTCTGACCCGTGACGGGATAGGCGGAATCGAACCCCATCTTCCGCGAGACCAGCTCATCCAACTGACGAACCTTGGCGTGATCGCCCCCAAACAGTTCCAGAAAACTGGCCTGGGTGCCGGTCGTGCCTTTCACACCGCGGGCTTTGAGTTGCGACAGGCGGAACTCCACTTCCATCAGATCCTGCACCAGATCGTAGATCCACAAACAGGCGCGTTTGCCGATGGTCGTGGGCTGCGCGGGCTGGAAATGGGTAAAGGCCAGACATGCCAGGTCCCGCTGCTCTTCGGCAAAGCGCGCCAGGCGATCGATCACTCGCACCAGCCGCGTTTGCACCAGTTCCAGCGATTCGCGGATCAGCAGCAGATCGGTGTTGTCGGTGACATAGCAACTCGTGGCCCCCAGATGAATGATGCCGCGCGCCTCCGCGCAAGCATCTGCGTAAGTATGCACATGGGCCATCACATCGTGGCGGAGCTTCCGCTCATACGCTTCCGCCGCCGCGAAATCGATCTGCTCGACCTGCCCTCGCAACTGCGCAACTTGCGCAGCGCTGATCGGCAACCCCAGCTCCGCTTCCGCTTCCGCCAGCGCCACCCACAACCGCCGCCAGGTGCTGAACTTTCGCTGCGGCCCCCACAGCCGGCTCATCTCGGGCGAGGCGTAGCGGGCAATCAACGGATTATCGTAATGCTCGTGATTCATCGCGCCGTGTGATTAAGAAGCAGGTTCAGGAACTGCGAATTTGCCTCGGCCAACCGTGTGCGAAACTGCTCCGGGCCAGACCAGGGCCAGCGGGGATGGAATCCATTCTCCCACTATCCACACCCACGCAGCTTACCAAATAACTCGCAGCTTCTCCTATTGACCTTTTGACCTCCCGGACAAACAGCGCAAAAGCTGGAATGCACCGTCGTCGCGATGGGGAGAAGTCCGTCTTGCGTCTGAAAAGTCAAATGGCTACCGTTCGCGTTCCTTGTCTGAATCGGCCGCGATGCGCTCGTAACGGATCGATCCCTTGGAGCTGCGGCGGGGAGTTGGAGACGTTTTGCATGTCGTACTTCGCTCATCGGATCGGCGGATCGAGACTGCTCGCGCTCGTGTGCCTGCTGTTGCGCCGCGTAGGGCTGGCGTCTGTATTGCTGCCGCTGCTTGCGGGCTGCGGCTTCAATGCCAAGAGCCAGAATGCGGCGGGCGTGCGGATGTATCAGCAGGGTTTTTACGCCGGCGCGCAGCAGCGATTTCAGCAAGCCATCTACAACGATCCCAACAACGGCGACAGCTATTACAATCTGGCGGCCACGGTTCATAAGATTGGCCGCGTAAACCAGAGCCAGTCGGAGCTGGATCAGGCAGAGAGTTATTACAACCAGTGCCTGGACCACAGCCCGAACCATCGCGATTGCTATCGCGGCCTGGCCGTGCTGCTCTCCGAGCAAGGCCGCTCGGAGGAAGCGTTTCGACTGGTCCAGGGCTGGTCGATGCGCAGCCCGGCGCTGCCGGAGCCGAAGATCGAGCTCGCGCGCCTGAATCAGGAATATGGCGATAAGGAAGGCGCCAAGAGCCAGTTGCTGGAGGCCCTGACGGTGGACCCAAGCAACGCCAGGGCCCTCGCGGCACTAGGGAAACTCCACGAAGAGACAGGCAACACGGCCCAAGCGCTCTCCGACTATCAGCGCTCTCTGATGGTCAATCGCAACCAGCCAGAAGTGGCGGCCCGCGTCGCCGTGTTGCAGCCCGTGTTCGGCAATCGGATGTTGGCCCCGCCGACCGTGACCGGCACGCGCACGGTGCAAACACAGGCCCAGCCGATCTTCCGACAGTAAGCGGCTGCTTGGGGCATCGTGTTCGGCGAGGTCTCCCGCCGTCAAACCGGCGCCCAAACATGGTAGACCCGAGCCGAACATTGCTTGGGCCACTTGCGAACGCTGCCCACGATTCGGGCATCGAATCTGAACTTGTGGCCCGGGTTCCTCTCGGTGTTGATTGCCCTTCTGATCGCAAGGCACTGGCAGAGCGTCTGTTACGACGCTTTGCATTCTTCCCTGCCTTCGCACGGCACGCCGTTTGCCAAACGGGGCAGATGGGTGTTGATCTTTGCGGCAGGGCTTACATCCGCGGGGCAGATTGCCGCGTTTGATAAGAGGGCCTTCCTTCACAAGTATGCATCCGATCCTGGCGGAGGATGCCTAACGAGTTCTGGCATCGCGCGTGTGCCGGAAGCGCCGCGCGATGCATCCGGTTTACATGGCTTCCAGCCTGGGCCAGAAGGATGCCCCAAACGGCTCGGACGGGCGTTCCGCCTACCCCGTCCGGGTCGGGGCATTCCTTCACCCCAGGCTAAGCCGCGACGTTCCTTTTCCTCCTTCTGGTAGGGCGACAACATGACATCACCACGAGTTCGTAGCGGCCTGTTCTGGAGTTTCTTGTTCCTGATTACCGTGGCGCTGCCCGCTGCGCTGGCCTGGGCTCAAGATGTCACGCCTCCCGCGGAGACACCGATTATCGAATCCACCGCGGCCCTGGAAGCGCCGGCGGAAGCGCCAGCCGCTCCGCCTCCGCTCACGCCAGCCGATCTGAAGGTAATGGCCGATACGATGTGGGTGATGATCACCGGGATGCTGGTGTTCTTTATGAACCTGGGATTTGCTGCCGTTGAGTCCGGCATGTGTCGCGCCAAGAACTGCGTGAATATTCTCTCCAAGAACTTCATTGTCTTCGCCGTGACGTCGATTGGCTTTTGGCTTGTGGGCTGGGGCCTGATGTTTGGCGATGGCAGCCCTTACGTAGGGATGGAAGGTTTGTGGATGGTTTCCGGGGCCGACAACAGCCCCGCCACTCTGGCCGACTACAAGGGCGTCTACAGCTCGATTGGTTGGACCGGTGTCCCCTTGTGGGCCAAGTTCTTCTTCCAGTTGGTGTTTGCGGGAACAGCCGCTACGATCGTCTCCGGCGCCGTCGCCGAGCGCATCAAGTACCTCTCGTTTATTATCTTCAGTTTCATTATGGCCGTTGCCATCTACCCGGTGGTGGGCCACTGGATCTGGGGCGGTGGCTGGTTGGCTGCTCGCGGGTTCGTCGATTTCGCAGGCTCGACGCAGGTGCATTCGATCGGCGGTTGGGCCGCTTTGGTTGGCGTGTATGTCTTGGGACCGCGGCTCGGCAAATACACCTCCGAGGGCAAGCCTCGCGCCATTCCCGGCCATAGCTTGTCGTTGGCCACCATCGGCTGCTTGATCCTGTGGTTCGGCTGGTTCGGGTTCAATCCGGGCAGCACGATGGGTGTCGATGCCGCCGCGATCGCGGAGGTGGCAGTGACGACGAACTTGGCTGCGGCGGCGGCCACGCTGAGCGCCACGGCTGTGGCCTGGATGTTGTTGGGCAAGCCCGACTTGGGGATGACGCTCAACGGATGTCTGGCAGGCCTGGTGGCCATCACGGCGCCCTGTGCGTTCGTGACGGCAGAGGTGGCCGTGCTCATCGGGCTCATCGCTGGGGTCATCGTGGTGCTGGGCGTGATGTTCTTCGATCGCATCAAGGCCGACGATCCCGTGGGAGCCACCAGCGTTCACTTGCTCAACGGCGTCTTTGGCACGATTTGCGTGGGGTTGTTCGCCACGCCGGATCGCATCGTCCGCAGCGGCAACGCCGCACAGAAGGCGGGCCTCTTCTACGGCGGCGGCAGCGAGCAATTGATTGATCAACTCATTGGCGTGGCAGCGTGTGCTGGCTACGTCATCGTCGTGTCGGCCGTTGCCTGGATCGCGATCAAGGCCACGATTGGAATTCGCGTGAGCAAGGAAGAGGAACTGGAAGGCCTCGACCACGGCGAACACGGCAATCAGGCATACCCTGCGTTCCAATTGGTTCACGAATCGGCCTGAAGACCGCACTCTTAAGCATCGCATTGCGAGCCAGAAGGATGCCCTGGGCTCGGACGGGATTCCGCCTACCCCGTCCGGGCCGGGGCATTTTTATTGTCCTTTGTCCGTAGTCATTCGTCCGTGGCCCTTGTGTTACAATGACGGTTGATTCTCTAATGCTCTACTACTGACCGCAAACTACGGACACTGACGGCCGCCATGAAGTTAATCATCGCCATCATCCAGCCCAGCCGGCTCGAGGCAGTGAAGGCCGCCTTGACGGAGGTGGAGGTCTTCCGCCTCACGGTGATGGACGTGCAAGGTTTCGGGCGGCAGAAGGGTCACACCGAAGTTTATCGTGGCCACGAGTTCACCGTGAACCTGCTGCGCAAGGTGCAATTGCAGATCGCCGTGAACGACAACTTCGTCGAGCCGACAATCAACGCCATCATCAAAGGGGGCCGCACCGGCAAGAGCGGCGAGATCGGCGACGGCAAGATCTTTGTCCTTCCCTTGGACGATTGCATTCGCATCCGCACCGGCGAACGCGGCAGCGAAGCAATTTAGTAGCGGACGCTCCCCATGTCGAACCCCTTTCCCGCCGTCGATCCGTCTGCTGGCGATCCATGCGATATGTTGAAGGCCCAGTCAGTCCCCGGGAGTTTGCCATGCTTGCGATCGATCGCCGGCAATTCGTAAAAGGAGTGGCGGCTGCCGCGATACTGAACGGGACGTTGCAGTCGGCGCAGAGTGCGCTGCGTGAAGTTCCCTTCGGCTTCAGTCTGTATGGCGCTCCCGGCATTGCGCCCGCCGTCGCGCTGCCGCAGATTCGCAAGCTGGGTTACAACTGCGTCGAGCTGTCCTGCTTGAAGGGTTCGCCGACCGAACCGCAGGCGTTGAATGCCGGCGCGCGCGTCGCTCTGCGGGAACTCCTGATCGATCAAAGCCTGCCGTTGGCCGGTCTGATGGAGAACCTCAGCGAGCCGGTCGAGGATGCCGCGCATCGCACCAATCTCGAGCGACTCGCGGCGGCGTGCGAGTTGGGGCACGATCTGTCGCCGCGATCGCAGCCCGTTGTGGAAACAGTCCTGGGCCACAAGCCCAACCAATGGGAGCAGGTGCGTGAGCGGATGGCCGAGCGTTTGCACGCCTGGGCCGCGTTGGCGGAGAAGCACAAGACCATCATCGTTGTGAAGCCGCACGTGGCCCATGCGTTGCATTTGCCGCAACAGGCGCTGTGGCTGATGCAACAAGTCAACAGCCCTTGGCTCAAGCTGGCTTACGATTATAGTCACTATGCACTGCGCGATTTGCCCCTGGCGGAGACAATCTCCGCGCTCGCGCAGCATATCAAGTTCGTGCATGTGAAAGATGCTCGCGGCACGGCGGAGAAGTTCGAGTTCCTGCTCCCCGGCGAGACGGACTTGAACTATGTCGAGCTGTTTCGTCAGTTAGCCGCCGGCGGCTACCACGGAGCGATCGTAGTGGAGGTCAGCTCTCAGCTCAGCCGCCGTCCTGACTACGACTGGCATTTCGCTGCCCGCCGCAGTTACGAAAATCTCGCCCCGGCGTTGGACAGAGCGGCCCGTGGCCGTTAGGCTCGGCTAGCTTGAATTGTCGCGATCTCGGGAAGAACGTGCATGAGCTTGTCGCCGGAACAGAAGTATCAGGAGTTGTGCAAACACGTTCGCACGACGAACCTGCTCACGACGATCGACAGCCTCATGGGCTGGGACGAGCGCACGCAGTTGCCGCCCGCGGCCGGAGCGTATCGGGCCGAGCAGATGACCTATCTAGCGGGTCTGGCTCACGATCGCCGGACCGATCCGCAACTCGGCGAATGGATCAACGATCTGGCAACAAACGCGCTGGCCGCCGACTCCGAGAGCGATGCCGCGGTGACGCTGCGTGAGTTGAAGCGGGAGTACGATAAGCACACGAAGCTTCCCAAGACGCTGGTCGAAGAGTTGGCCCGCGCGGCCGTCGAGGGGCAACAACTTTGGGACGAGGCCCGCAAGCACGATAGCTTCGCCATGTTTCAACCGATTCTCACGCGGATGGTGGAGCTTAAGCGGCAAGAGGCCGATGCACTGGGTTTCGCGGAAACGCGGTACGATGCGTTGTTGGATAACCACGAGCCAGGCGAGCTGACCTCCAACGTCACCCGCGTGCTGGGCGGATTGCGGGAAGAGTTGGTGCCGCTGGTGCAGGCGATTGCCGATTGCCCGCGGCGGCCGGAGGTGTCGCTGCTCAAGCGGCGGTTCCCGGTCGCGGCGCAGCAGCAGTTCGGACGCCTGGGGGCGGAGCGCATCGGCTTCGATTTCTCGCGCGGGCGGCTGGATGTCACCAGTCATCCCTTCTGCACCGATCTGGGTCCGCACGATTGCCGCATCACCACGCGCTACGACGAGCAGTTCTTTCCGATGGCCTTCTTCGGCATCTTGCATGAAGCGGGACACGGAATTTACGACCAAGGCCTGCCGGTTGAGCACTACGGATTGCCGCTGGGACGCTACCTCTCGATGGGCATCCACGAGTCGCAGTCCCGCATGTGGGAAAACCTGGTGGGACGCAGCCGGCCATTCTGGGATCATTTCTATCCGCAGGCTCGCCAGGCGTTTCCCGAGGCACTGGCCGACGTGGCCTTGGACGATTTTCATTTCGCCATCAACGACGTGCGTCCTTCTCTGATCCGCGTCGAGGCAGACGAGGTGACTTACAACCTGCACATTATCATTCGCTTCGAGTTGGAGCAGGCTTTGATCGCGGGCGATCTGGCCGTGGCCGATTTGCCGGGCGTGTGGAAAGAGAAGTATCGCCAGTACCTCGGCATCGAGCCGCCCAACGATGCCGATGGCGTGCTGCAAGACATTCACTGGAGCGCCGGCCTGTTCGGCTATTTCCCCACGTATTCTCTGGGCAACCTGTACGCGGCGCAGTTCTTCGCTCAGGCCGATGCCGATCTGGGTGGCCTCACGGATCAGTTTGCCCGCGGAGAGTTTCAACCGCTGCTCGCCTGGCTGCGGGAGAAGATTCACCATCAAGGGCAGCGATACACTGCGCCACAGTTGATTGAGCGCGTGACCGGCAAACCGCTGGGGCATGCGGACCTGATCAACTACTTGCTCAACAAGATGGAGCCGCTGTACTCCGCAACGCCCGCGGAGATTGCGGCGCCGGCAGAGTCGCAATCGTTGTCATCGACCGCCGCGTGGGACTTCACCGCCCTTGCCAATGCGCCTGCCGTTGAGGAGAGCGCAGTCGCAGAGCCACCGCCTGTGGACACGGAGCCGGCGACGGTGTCCGAGAGCGAGTCGCATGAGCAGACTCCACTTGAAAGCGAGATGGCAGTCGAGCCAGCCAGCGACGATTCTTTGGCCGCAAGGGCGACCGCGACCGAAGCCGCTCCTGAGGATGCAGTCGCGGAGCGCGTCGAATCCGCGGGCCTCGATCCCGCGTTCGACGCCAGCTCCTTCAAGGCCGCGCCGCGCCCGCAGCAGTATGAGATGGGCTTCGTCGGCAATCTCATCGGCATTATGGTCTTCGGCGTGGTCGGCCTGGCGCTGGGTTATTGGCTGCTGAATCTCTTCGGCGGCCCGCGCTACAACTTCCTCGATATCTGGCTGCCGTTCGTGGGCCGCTGAAAGCGAAACGAGCGCCAACCCCCGCGGGATGGTACAATAGTCTGTGGCGTCGCAGTTCTGAGAAGCGTTGTCTATGACCACAATTACGATCAATCTCGATGACGACGTGGCCCGCCGAGTCGAGGAATCGGCGCGACGGGAGCAGAAGTCCGTTGTTCAGTGGGTGACCGATCGATTGCTGTCGGAAGCCAGCCTGGCCCAAGCCCCCACGTCATCCGAGGACGATCCCTTCGCGAGCGTGACTTTGCCGACCGGTCTGGCGCGCCGTGATGACGGCGCCATCACGATCGAAGGCCATCGCGTCCATTTGTATCAGGTCATCAGTCGTTATTCCCAAGGGCGAACGCTCGACGATCTTAGCAGCGATTTTCAGACGCTCCCCAAGTGGAAGATTGCCCTCGCCCTTGAGTTCATCGACGGCCACAGGGCCGAATGCCAGCGATACCTGGAACAGTGCGAGCAGGCCGGGCGCAAGGCTGAGCGAACTGCTGCGCCCCTTCGGCATTCCTTGTAGACGCGGATACGGTCATGCCTCTGCGTTTCGTCATTGACGAATGCTTGCTCTCGGAGCGATTCCTGGCCCTCTTAGCACGGATGATCCCGCCGCTGGACTATGTCTGGGTGGGCCAGGAGGGGCCGCGGTGCGGGACAAAGGACCCCCAGTTACTTGAGTGGTCCCAGCAGCACAATCGCCTGATCGTTACTCAAGACAAGACGACCCTGCCCGAGCATCTCAACGCCTATGCCCAGGCTGGCGGCCGTTGCCCCGGAGTGCTCATCGTCCGAGATACAGCAGACCTCACCGAGGTGGCTGAGCTCCTGGTCGTCATTGCCAACTGCAGTTGGGAAGGCGAGTTCCTCAATTGTCACGTCTTCATTCCGTGATCAATGGCTGTCATTCGCGATTCTCTTGTGTTTACTCCGTCCAGGTGGTACGCATCCACGTACCTGTTGGGACACCTAAGGAGGTCTAGATGCCAGAGATCATCAACGCCTATCTGATCACGTTCGGGTGGGCCATCGTCGGCTCCGTCGGAAGGGCCTCGGAATAATTATCGCGCTGAAGCTATTCACGTTTTCGACGCACGATGTAAACGAATGGGAATTGATCAAGCAGGGGAACATTGCTATGGCGATCGTTCTCGCGGCGGTAATCGTTTCTCTTGGAATAGTGATCGCATCTGCCGTACATCCTTGAGTTAACCATGAAACTCGCTTCGTTCTTCCTCATAGCCGCTTGTGCTATTGCGACTGCGGCATCGGCCGGGGGTCCGTGTTCTGGCAAAAAGGGGGGCTGCCATCGCAGCTCGGCTAGAACCTACGCCTACACACCACCGGCAGTTGTCGCGCCGCAGGTCGACCCTCCGACCTGTAGCGGCAGGGTGGCCGTCGACGGGTATTACCGGAAGGATGGAACGTACGTGAGTCCGCATACTCGCAGCGGGCCTGGATGCGGAGCCATTGACCCAGGCGGGATTTCCGTGCGAACCGCTCCGCGCACCGATGTTCGCACGACGGCACGTTCGAGTGTCTGGATGGGGACCGGGAGCGCGCCCGATCCACCGGACGTTTTGGCACCACCCCCGGACTATCAGCTCTCGAGAACAGTGGCTGACCCGCAGTTTATTGTTCACCTTGTTAGTGGTCGGAGGATCCCGGTCGTAGCGTTCGAGTTGGCCGGTTCCTCCTATAGGCTAACGAGCCTCACCGGCGCGAAGATGACCTATCCCAAGTCGCTGGTGGATCGAGTCGAGTCTATTGCGGGTGAGACTACATCGCAATTGGACGCCAACTCGATATCGGACGAAGATGTTCGCCGTCTACTGCAGCAGTTGTCCGACTCCCGCTCTGATGCCTCCCGACGAGAGGTGATCGATCGACTACGAGACGAACAGGGTAAGGCGTATAGCGAGGGCCTCGCGATCGCGATTCGGATCACTACCGGCAGTGTTCAGCAGTATGCTCGTGAGTCACTTGTGACCAGGTTTCGCGCGCTGGCGCCTCCGGTGCTCAAGGGAAAGTTGATTAGCACTGATGAGGAAACGCAGCTTGCCGCCGCGATAGCCGCCAGCAGCGGTTCGGAGGAGCTAACGCTGGCATTGATCGAGTTGCTCATGAAAGAGGAGCCCATCAACCAAGCCGCGCGCCAATCGCTAAAGATTCTCACATCGCAAGACTTCGGCCCTATGCCAGGTGCGACCGTGGCAGAGCGATTTGCGGCGAAACAACGTTGGGAGCGCTGGGCGGGATCACAGTAACGATACACGAGAGCATTGAGGTGCTTCGCGTGCGGACCAGACCGCCACGCGGTAGCGCGCCAAGGGAATCCGTGGTTGACGTCCAGGGTCCAGGGACCTAGGCTTGTAATACCGTTTGTATTACAGGATCAACGCATGACGATCTCACTTCGGCTCGATGACCAATTGACCAAGAAACTGGCCGCGGCCGCAAGGGCGCGGGGGATTACGAAGTCCGCGTTGATTCGTACGTGTCTCGATGAGTACCTCAACGGTGGACAGCAGGGCGTAACCGCCTGGGAGTTAGGCCAGGATCTGTTTGGCTGCTACAACAGCGGCCAGGGCGATCTGTCGGTTCGTGCTAAGGAGATTGCCCGGAAACGAATCCATGCCCGACGCCCTAAGGCAAGTGGTCGTTGACAGCGGCCCCCTCATTGCGCTGTTCGACGCCGGCGACGCGCATCATCGGGCGGCGCTGGAGTTTGTTCGTCAAACACGTGCGCCCTTGATCACATCGATGGCCGTGATCACGGAGGCGATGTACGTCCTGGACCAGAGTTGGACCGCACAGCGCAACCTCCTGGCCTGGATTTCGAAGGGCGGGCTGCAGCGCGTGGAACCGGAGACGACCGACTTCGAACGCCTGGAGCAGTTGATGGAGAAGTACTCCGACCTGCCGATGGACTTCACCGACGCCGTCGTCGTGGCGCTCTGTGAGTCGCTGGACACTCGCTACGTGGCCAGCGTCGACAACGACTTCGCCATTTATCGCTACAAAGAGCGTACGAAGTTCATCAACCTGTTCTTCAGCTAACGACTAACGAGGTTCCCCGGTCATCACGCAGGAAGTCACCGGGCCGCGACAGCCCTTACTCATCCGCGTAGACGCGGGTGCTTTCTTCTTTGACGATGGGCGTGGTGATCTCGTTGGTCAGCACGCGCACGCTAATGCGCATGTCGCCGGGCTGCAGGCCTTTGGCCCGCACGCGGTAGGTGGTGTCTGCCTTGGGCGCCAGGCGGCTTAGCTTGTCGAACCGCACCGTGGTGCCGGAGATCTCGTGCCGCACCGGACCCTCGGCGGAAAGGGGCCGCATCCCTTGCGGCAGCAAGGCCTCGAGTTGCACATCCGTGGCGGCCTTCGAGCCTTGATTGACCACGCGAATCTCGTAGGTCGTCTCGCCGTTCACTTCGATCGGGTCCTCCACATCCAACACCTGGAACAAGATAGCCGCCACGCCTTCCACGGCAATCACTTGCTCTTGCTTCGCGGACAAACCATTCTCGGCCGTGCCCTCGATCAGAACTTTATGCTCT
>JBGTDH010000654.1:0-2081 GCA_041748435.1 Pirellulales bacterium | reverse complement strand
TGTTCGCACTGCCGCCAGGAGGCGGAGACCAACGTGCGATTCAAGAGCGAGGTGCTGGCCATCCGGGATTTGGATCTGTTCGGCCAACCCAGCTTCTGGGTTTATCAGCCGGCTCTGCATCAATGCCCGAATCCGCGATGTCACCAACGCACGCAGTTGCCCACGCCGTTCAAGCGGTTCAAAGCCGGGCATACCTACCGGTTCGAGCAGTATGTCATGGAGTGTCTGGTGGGCAACCCGGTGGAAGACGTGGCCCGCCGGCTGAGCATCTCGGCCGAGATGGTGGAATCGATTCTGGAGCACCAGTTGGAGGGCCAGCAGACCATCCCGCCGGAGGCCCGCATCACGAGCCTGGGCTTCGATGAACTGAGCCTCAAGAAGCGACACAAGTTGTACGTGACGGTGATGACCGATCTCTCGGATCGGAAGCATCCGCGAGTATTGGCGGTGGTGAAAGGACGCGACAAGGAAGCCACGGAGAAATGCCTGGCGATGCTCACGCGAGAGCAACGCGAGGGAGTGGGTTCGCATCGCACGGACATGAGCGCCTCGTATCCGGAGGTCTGCGCGCGGTGGCTGCCCAACAGTCAGGCGGTAATCGACCGGTTCCACGTGGCCCAGAAGCTGGGCCACGTGGTGGATGGCGTGAGAAAAAAACGCGTCGTTTTAAGCTAGCATTGTCGCGGGCCGATCAGAAGAAGTTTCGCTCGCGCATGTGGTCGTTCCGTTGCCGTCGCAAAGACCTGAAGACCGAGGACAAAGCCCACCTGCACGAGTTGTTTCTGGCGATTCCCGGCTTGGAGCTGGCCTACTGTTTCCGGGAAGACTTCGCCGAGATCTTTGATACGGCCCCCGATCGGCAGGCAGCGGAGTCGCGGCTGGCGGAGCTGCGCGAGGCCGTGGCCGACGAGCCGGAGTTGCTCAAATTCTTCGAGACGTTCGACCGCTGGAAGGACGGCATCCTGGCCTACTTCGATCGGCGTGAAACGAGCGGAGTCGTCGAAGGGCTCAACAACAAAGCACGGGTCATCACGCGACGGAGCTACGGCCTGAAGTCCGCCGAAAGCCTCTGGCGACGACTCCTCCTGGACGTGAATCGCGTCGTCGGGACCGTGCGCCGCACGGTGAAGCAGATGCACGACCTCGCCCGCAGCATCCAGGCCCAATTCCGCCTGTACTACACTTAGAAACGGAAGAGCCCTTTTTTTCGACGCGCGGGCGCCCGCCTCCGGGCAGTCGGACCTGGTCGGCCGGCCGATCTCGCAATTGGTCGTCGAGCTCGTCGCGGCCCCGCCGGATCGTTTCCGGATGCAGGCCGGTAATCACCGCGATCCGTTGGAATCCACCATGCTCCAGACGCAGGGCCTCTCGCGCAGCGACCCAACGACGCTGCTGCTCGTCCAATCGGCTCAGCAACTGTTCCGAATGCTCACTAGCCAGACTAAAGGCCGCCGGCCACGTGATCGGGAAGATCGTGCTAATATCCTCCGATCGTCCCGGCTTGCTCGTCCCTTTGCCATTCGGAAGCTGGCGCGCGGCGTGCGTTCGATGCTATTCTATGCGATCGCTACCGTCGCTCCGATTGAGAACGTCCTCCGATAGCAGCTCCGATGTCGTCCGCTTATTCCCCGCCGCCATCGGAGCCGTTGATGCCGGTGCTCACCGTGAGTCAGCTCACGGCGGGCATTAAGGAGTTGCTGGAAACGGCGTTTCCCGTGTTGTGGGTCAGCGGCGAAGTGTCGAACTTCTCGCGGCCGGGTTCGGGGCATTGCTATTTCACGCTCAAGGACGATGCAGCCCAGATCCGTGCGGTCCTGTGGCGCACCGATGCGGCGCGGGTGAAGTTCGATTTGCACGATGGTCTCGAAGTGCTCTGCCAGGGATACCTGGAGCTTTACGCGCCGCGCGGAGCTTATCAGTTCGTGATTCGGCAGATTCAGCCCAAGGGGTTAGGGCCGTTGGAGCTGGCGCTGCGCCAACTGCGGGAGAAACTCGCGGCCGAGGGGCTGTTCGATCCGCGGCGCAAGCGGCCGCTGCCGGAGTTTCCGCGACGCGTGGCGGTGGTGACCAGTCCCACCGGC
>JBGTDH010000653.1:0-4745 GCA_041748435.1 Pirellulales bacterium | reverse complement strand
GGCGATGCTGAGCGGCGCTTTGTGGCGCGTGGCCCAGGTGCCCAGGGGTCGATACAATCGCACGAGTCGGGCCACGATCATCGGCAGCACGACGACGATCGAGAGATCGAGCATCATCTTCAGCGGTTGCAGATCGACCTTGGCCCCCGTCATGGCGGTGAGCCAGAACGGCGTGAAGACAAAGCAGAAGACATTGGTGACGACCGTGACCATGACGGCTACGGCGTCGTTGCCGCCGGCGCGGCGCGTCCAGACGGCGCACGAGGCCTGCGTGGTGGGAATGCTGGCCACAATCATCAACCCCAAGGCCAGATCGGGGCGCAACAGAAAGGAGACGGCCCAGGCGGTAAGCGGCAGCAGGCCAAAGTTGATGGCCACGGCCAACAGCACGGCCTTGGGCCGGCTCAGAGCACGCCACATGGCCGTGGCGTCCAATGGCAGGGCCATCAAGAACAGCACGGCTGCCACCACCCAGGCCTGAAACTCCATCCGCGCGTAGGGCGCGAGTTCGTGGGGGCGAAGGAAGCCCGCGGCCAGCACGAGGCCCAGGCCAATCAGAAACCACTGCCGCTTCAGGAGCGGCATCATGGAGCCGCATCCGCCATGCTGAGTTTGTCTTTAAGCCTCTTGGCTCGCAGATGGTTGCCCAGCGATTGGGCCGAGTCATCTTTCTCCAGCAGCTCGACCGCCTTACGCAGCAATGCCTGGGCCTCTTGCGGATCCTTGGCCTGAGCAGCCTGCTCCTCATAGTTGCGGGCCAGATTGTATTTGGCGCCGTACTCCCACGGATGATCGCCGGAAGAAGTGAGGCTGCGTTGTAAATGCTTGATCGAGGCCGCATGATCTCCCTTGTCGTAGGTGATCAGCCCCAACCAATAGATGGCATTTTGCTTGGCCAGGGGAATGACCTCCCGCATCGTCGCGCGGAACAGTTCATACTGGGCTTGGTCCCGCAGGCCGGACGCGAGGGCAAATCTGTTGATCAGGTCTTCCATGTCGCTGTCTTTGACCATCACCTCCATGTAATGTCCCGTCGCTCCCTCGGTTTTACCTTCGGCGACATAGACCTGCTTGAAGTGCAGCATCCGCCCCATCCACAAACTGCACCAGTGGTACTCCATCGGCGTTTGATCGATCGGACCCGCGCTGTCTGCCTGACCCTGGCCCATCATCAGCGGATGCTCTTCCTGCAGAGAGACGCTGCGGCTGCGCGCCCGCGGCGTGGGATAGCGAATCATGTAGGGGGCCATCGACGTGCGGATGGTCTGCATCTGCTCCAGAGTGGCCGAATGGCGATCGCGAAGCACCTCGAACGGCTGTGCCCACAGCCGCACCTCGGCGATGCCCTCCACACTCTTGAGCTTCTCCGCCACCGTCGTAGGACTGGCAGACAGCACCACCTTCTTGGCGCCCGCCAGCCGCGATTCGACCGCCTGCATTCGCCGCGAGAGATACGCGGGCGAGCCTTCCACCAGGGCCACCAGGCCTTGGAGCTGCGCGGCCGAGACGGCGTACTTTTCTTTGGACGTGCTCAGCGCCTCGAGCTGCGCGGGATCGGCCAGCACTTGTGCGAGCGTGGTAGGACGGCCGTCTTTGCCGGGCAGCGGCAGGCCGAGGTACGTATCGAACAGATATAGACCATCCGCATGCACCAGCGCTGGCAGCCAGGGATGCAAACCGTGCGGCGCAGTCGAGTCTGGAATGGCCAGCAGCACCACATCGAGGTTTTCCTGCCGGGCCAACAGCATGAAGGCCCAGGCGCGATGCACGTAGTCGCCACGTCCAAACAGCAACACGTCCCGCGCCAGATAGCTGATATCGTGCTTTTTGTCGCGGGCATTCTCGATCTTGGCCGGCCGATAGGCGATGCGGCCTTTGTCTCGAATGCTCCAGTCTTCCAGCTGAATGTTACGCACCGTCCAATCGAACAACTGCGTGGCCCGGCTTAGATCGTCCGATTGCGTGCCTCGCGCTCCGCGGGCAATGTTGCGCAGCCAGCTTGTCTCCAGCAAATGGTTGCCGTCTTCCGGCTGAAACTTCAACACACCGGCCGTCTCGATCAGCGGCAAGTCCTTCAAGCCCGCCGGCTCGTCGGGCAGCGTCTCCAACAGCGGGTCCAACTCCCACGGCTCTTTGGGCGGGTCCAGGCCGATCCATTGATTGAGACGGTCCAGCACCAGTTTGAGCGCGGGATCGGTATCGAATCGCTCCAGGCGATCGAGCGTATCGGTGGCGGAGTCGAACAAATTGCGTGGTACACTTTCGCCGGCATCGCTCGGCTGCCCGCCTGTGCCCGCAGGCGTCTTGGAATCGCCGCTGAAGAGCAGGCTGCCGACAATCAGGGCCGCCAGGGCCAAGCTGCCCCACAGCCACCAATTGCGCGGCTCCCCTTGCAGCTTCTGTTGGTCTGGGTCACGGTTCAAGAGAGTTGCTCCACAGTTTCGCGAATGCGCAGGATTCGATCGAGCAGAGCCGGGAAGTCGGCCAGCGGGATCATGTTGGGGCCGTCGCTGGGCGAGCGGTCCGGATCGGGATGCGTCTCGAAAAACAGGCCGTCGATGCCAATGGCGGTGGCTGCCCGTGCCAGAGGCTCCACCATCGCCCGATTGCCCCCGGTGGCGGAACCCAAACCGCCTGGTTCTTGTACGCTATGAGTGGCGTCAAAGATCACGGGTACTCCCAAATCTTTCATTTGCGGAATTGCCCGCATATCGTTCACCAGCCGCCCATAGCCGAAGAAACTGCCCCGTTCGCACAGCAGCACATCGCGGCAGCCCGAAGACTCCAGCTTAGTCACCACGTGTTGCATATCCCAGGGGGCGACAAATTGGCCTTTTTTGACATTCACCGCCCGACCCGTCTGCCCGGCGGCCACTAACAAATCGGTCTGGCGGCACAGGAATGCGGGAATCTGCAGCAGGTCGCAGACTTCGGCCGCCGGCGCCGCCTGATAGGACTCATGAATATCGGTGGTGATGGGCAGCCCGGTCTCGGCCTTAATGGCGGCCAGCACCCTCAGCCCTTCTTCGAGTCCTTGCCCGCGGAAGGAGGCGGCACTGGTGCGATTGGCTTTATCAAAAGATGCTTTGAACACCAGTTGCACGGGACGGCTAGCCGCCACCTCTGCCAGCCGTCGCGCGATGGAAAGGCACAGCTCGCGGCTTTCGATGACGCATGGCCCGGCAATCAGCAGCAGCTTCTGACCGGGACCGCAGCGATAAGGGCCAATCTGGGCGGGGTTATTCGTCACAAGACTCCTGTCTATCCCGGCGTCAAAAGCGTCATTCTCTCCGGCAGCACCTCGATTTCCAAGGGGAGTACGCCCCCGGGATCGCCATCGAGCTGATACGCAACGGGTCGCGTCGATTCGACCCGCAACCGCCGCACGCGGGCCGTGGTGCAATCGGCCAGCTCTTGATGCCGCCCCACCGCCACGGCACTGAGATAGCGCAGCCCATGCCAGAAGTAACCCTCCCGCAGCGCGCACAGATCGAGCAATCCATCGCAGCCATTGGCTTGCGGCGCAATGCCCAGCGCGAAAGCGTAGCAGGGAAGATTGAAGGCGAACAGCCAGCGGGATTCGACGGTGTGCTCGGAACCGTCGGCAAGGGTGAAGCGAATCGTCAGCGGCGGATAATCATAGCTGCGAATGGCCTCGACGATGGGCCACACGTAGTTCCAGTGCCGGATGTGCCCCCGCCGCGTGGTGTGCAGACGATCGATCACGGCGGCATCGAACCCGCAACTGGCCATCAGCACGAACAGGCGTCCGTTGGCCACTCCGGCATCGATGGTGCGAGGTTGCCCCGCAGCCACGATCTCGGCCACCGCCTCGGCCGTGGTACCCATGCGGCAGTATTTGGCGAGCAGATTCTCCGTCCCGCGCGCCAAGAGCGTCAAAGGCACACCGGGGGCGGTGGCGTTCAGCAAGGCCGCGGCCGTGCCATCTCCTCCCACCCCGACGACCGCTCGCAGCCGCCCCTCGGTGTGCCAGGCGTTGGCGGTCTGGGAGACGGCCGCCAGATCGGTTTGCACTTCGGATGTGAAGCCGTCTCGCGCCAGCAGCACTTGCAGACGCTCTACCACGTTGCGAGACGAAGTGGCCCCGGCGATCGCGTTGACAGCTATCAGCACACGATCGGTCATGAGCGTACTGGCGGCGTTCGATGGGCACTTGAGGCGATCCACATACCGTAGGGTAAGCGTCTCGCTTGCCCGGCTCGAGCAAGGCGAAAGTCTACTGCGAATGCAACGTACAGATAAAGGCAAATTGATATGCACAACTCTGCTGTGCGATTTTCATCGCGCGGCCGCAGAATGCCACAC
The DNA here is from genome assembly GCA_041748435.1 of Pirellulales bacterium. Taxonomy (GTDB): domain Bacteria; phylum Planctomycetota; class Planctomycetia; order Pirellulales; family JBGTDH01; genus JBGTDH01. The sequence continues at coordinate 419 of JBGTDH010000653.1, read as the reverse complement.
AGGTTGCAGCGGGTCGAGGGCCGCTCGACTAGCGAGGGATCGACGCTCAAGTCCGAAGCCAGTCAAGGACTTGCGTCTCAATCTTATCAGTTGCTCCGAACTTACTCGCCCCACGGCACAGCGCGTGCATTCCAAGAGTTCGTCGCAAGGCGATGCCCTGCGACCTACAACGCGACTGGCCCGCGGGGCCTCTAACGTTCTTAGTGGGATGGTTGTCTTGCCCCTGGCTGTCCCACAATGCCAATGTGGAAGTGGCACGTTAGAGGCCCCCATTTTTTTTTCAACGGCCCGCCTGAGGGCTAGGAATGCTATTGGTGTGGCGTGGGAGCAAGGTTAGATTGCTCGCATCCTTGGGGGGATACAAGGAAGTTGAGCGATGGCCCATCGATGGTCGGAAGGAACCGAGTTTGTCCGAGTAC
>JBGTDH010000652.1:0-6957 GCA_041748435.1 Pirellulales bacterium | reverse complement strand
CCACGCGCCTGGCCGATCGCTGGCCGGCCGAGGGTCCGCCCCTGTTGTGGATGCGGCGGCTGGGACAAGGCTATTCGTCGTTCGCCCTGCGCGACGGCCACGCCTACACGCAGATGCAAAGCCTGCTGGGGCAGTATCTCGTCTGCCTCGATATCGAGACGGGCGAGACGCTGTGGGAGTATCGTTACGATATTCCCTACGAACCTGTCAGCATCTATCCCGGCCCACGCTCCACGCCCACCATTTCCGGCGAGCACGTGTACTTCGTCAGTCCGGAGGGCGTGGCGTTTTGTCTGGCGCTCGATGGCCGCACGCTGCGGTGGTCGGTCGATCTGGAACAGCGATTCGGCCTCCGTGGCGTGGGTTTTGGCTACTCCGCTTCGCCGTTGCTGCTGGAGGGCAAAGTGATTCTGCCGGCCGGCGGATCCAACGCCAGCCTGGTGGCACTGGATGCCGACGACGGCCGCACGCTGTGGCAGACCGGCAACGAAGCCGCCAGTTATGCCACGCCGCTGCCGATTACGTTGGCGGGCCGCCGTTATGTCATCGCGTTCCTGCAAAACTCGCTGCTGTGCGTGGATCCCCGCGATGGCCGTCAGCAGTGGGGCGAGCGCTATTCGCAAGGCTACGACGAGCATTCTGCCTTTCCGTTGTACGCCGAGCCGCTGCTGGTCATTTCTTCGCCCTTTAAGGGCGGCGCGATGGCCTACCGCCTGCAGCCGGCGGAGGCAGACCGTCGCGATGCGAGGGTGAGCATCGAGCTCGCTTGGCAGAGTGGAAAACTCTCCAACGACGTAGCTTCGAGCATCCTGATCAACGGTCACATCTACGGCTTCGATCTGCGGGATGCTCAATCGAAGGCGCAGCGCCCTTCGCGAGGCGAGTTCCGCTGCCTGGATGCCGCAACGGGTGAAGTGCAATGGTCCAGCCCCGAGCCGGGGCATGCCTCGACGATTGCGGCCGATGGCAAGCTGGTGATGTTCAACGATCGGGGGGAAGTGCTGCTGGCGCGGCAGAACCCGCAAGTCTATGAAGAGCTGGCCCGCGTGCGGCTGCTTGGCGATGAGGTCTGCTGGACGTCCCCCGCGCTAAGCGAAGGCCGGCTCTTGGTGCGGACGCAGAAATGGGCGGCCTGCGTTTATCTGGGCCGACCAGACGCGTTGGCCGCGGCGCAGTCGCAATCGGCCCGCCCGGCATCGGAAGTGGCGAGATCGCCCTCGCTGTTGGATCCGACCGTGCTGTTGCAGGGAGAGCGAGAACATCCGTTCGTGCGACCGGACGGCCCGGAAACTCTGCGATGGTTTTTGTGGTGCCTGGCGGGCGTGTTCTTCCCCGCCGCTCTGTTGTCCGGCGCGGTGTCGATCTCGTCACGCACCCGACGCCTCCGTCGCGCCGCTTATTGGATCAGCCTCGTGATCCTGGGAGTCGCCGCCACACCGCTGATCAACCGGCATTCGGCCGAGTTTGTATTCACGTGGCCAGCGGCACTGTTTGCCGTGTATCAATCTGCGCTGCTGGCCATTGTGGGCTACGAGGCCCGGCGTCGCGAAATCGGCGCCCCGGCCGGATCGAGCTTGCGCCGCAGTCGCTGGACGGCTCGCTTGGCCGGGCTAGCGATGATTACTGTCTTTGTGGGCTACTTCTTTCTTTGCCGTCGGCTGAGTTTGGCCCATGAGATTGCGTTTCTGTTCGGCTTTCTCCCCAGCTTTCCCGTGGCGGCGTTTGCCGCCTGGCGGATGCATGCCCACCGCAGCCTGACGGTCGACATCGCCTGGAGCTGGCTCTCGTTCGCCTTCTGCTATTGGACCTCGGCCCTGTTGCTGTTCATCCGCGACTGGACCAGCACGTGACAGTGTTCCTGGATCGTGAAACGCCCACACTGGTAGCAAGCAATATCCCAGGGACCCTATTTACCGCAGTCGTTGCAAATATCCCGGACACTGTGTTCTATTCATTCGGTGGGGGGGTCGGAACACCGAATGATATGACTGCTCATGCCGGCGGGATGAACCGCTGACACGGGGTCAGAACTGGGGGCCGAGGGCGATTTGGCCGACGAGGTGCATCTGGGGGAAGTTGGCCAGCAGGTAGGCGTTTTGCCCGTCGGAGATTTGGACAGGAGTGCTGGCCTCGCGTCCCTGCGAGCCGTAGATGCCCACGGCTTGCAGGCCGATCTCATGCGATCCGGCGGGCAACTCGATCCGCAGGACCTGAATCTTGTCGGGCAGCAGGCCCCAGCAGCGGGTGTCGGCGGCCTCGGTGGCTTCCCAGGCCACGCCCGCGACGTCCAACGCCAGGCTGGCGGGTGAGCGGCGATCGATCCCCGCGATTTCTTTTGCGCCGTAGATGATGCCCTTTTTCACCACGCGGCGGACAACGGCGTCCGCAATCACCTGGGGATAGATGGCTTCGTACTGGTCGACGGCCATGCGGCTCACATCGGTAATGGTGGCGGTATCGCCGGCCGCGCGGTGATCGACCGAGACCCGCACGCGAGTGATCTCGTTGCCCGGCGTCACGATCTTGGGAACCTTGATCGGGGCGATCGTGGGCGGCAAGGTATGTTTGCCGGTGCAGCTCAGGATGCGGTCGGCGATCAAGAGCGAGACGGTGCTGGCGATCTCAACGGTTTCTTCTTTGTAGGGACCGCGGCCCACAAGCGTGAAGACATACAGCACGCCGTTGCCGGGGGCGGAGTGCCGCCCGCGTTGCACGCGCTCCAAATCCTGCCGGCCGTAAGGGAAATCGGGCTGCCAGCTCACGACCATGGTGTTGGCCCGCGCCGCGTCGTCGTACCCGGAGTGCGAGGCTTCGCGGAGCAAGCCGTGCAGATAGGGTCCCAGGGCAACCTGTTTGTAATTCAGCTTGGGGTTGCTCCCCTCGGACGTTGCCGCGGCCTGCACGATTTGCTGCTGCTTATCGGTGATCTGATGACAATAGGCCAGGGCATCTCCGCCGTCCTGCAACAGGTTGGAGATGGCCAACAGCGAGCGGATGAGCACTTTCTCGTAATCTTCACCGGCGTAGGCTTTGCTGGTGGAGTCGGTCACCAGCGCGAGGGCCGATTCCGCAAGGCTCGCTTGTTCCAGATGGTCGAAGCTATCCCGCACCTGCCGCAGCGTCTGCTCCGCCTGCTGGGCCCTGCCAGTGGAGAGCAGCACCATCGAGCGTTCCAGCTTGAAGACGTCGGCTTCCTTGCCGCCGCGCTTCAGCCCCGCATCGATGGCTGCTTCCGCCGCAACCAAGTCGTTGCGGAAATAATCCTGGCGGATCGTGTACAGCCGATCGGCGTGCGTGGAGCAGCCGGCCTGGCAGAGAACTAGCAAAACGCAGCAGACGATAATGGGATGACGAGCCATGCTCAATCCGCGCGAGTATTCCATTGCTTTGACGTGGGCCAGATCTCACGTTCAAGTCGATCGAACGGACGAACCGCGGATGTCGCGGATTAACGGCGGATTACGCGGATTCTTAATGAGTCGAAACGAGGAGTTGCATGTCTTTTCTTATCCGCGTAATCCGCACCGATCCGCGTCATCCGCGGTTCTCTTCGAGTCTGAATTACTTGAACGGGTTCATCTTGAACCGGCTCCAGCGGGAGTGATGATAGGCCTTAGTGAGCGTGGCCGATTGCTTGTCGTATGCGCCCGTTTGCACGTGCAGCATTTCCAGCGTCAGCAAGTATTCCCGCTGGTAATCTTTGTTCTCGCGCGTGGTGCCGGACGTGATCGTGGCGTAGAGCAGGTAATCGAACGGCTGCCCCTGCTGCTCCATCACGCCTGCGAACATCCGCATGTTCTCCGGCAGCAGGAGCTGGTCGGGCCGCATCCGCATCTGCGTCAGCCCGGCATCGACGAAGCGCTTGCTGATGGGCTGGAACGTGCCCGATTCGACAATCTTGGAATCGATGGTCTGATAGAGCTGATCGCGAAAATCGCCGATCTCCTCGGCGCTTTTGTTCTCGACGCACAAGAAGCAAATGCGCTTGGGGGGCAGAGGACCGTAGGCCGCCGGAATCATCGGACCGGGCGCCTGGCAATGCCGGCCCAACAGTTTGGCCACCGACTCATCGACCAGCGGTTTGTAGGTCTCGCTGCCGGCCTGGTGGCTGCCGACCATTTGCGCGTCGCCCGATTGAACCACGCGGCCCGAAGCGCCCGATCGGCAACCACCGAGATACAAGCCGCCGGCACCGGTCAGCACTACTTGGAGAAAGCAACGTCGTCGCATACGAATCCCTTCGTTGGCAGCGAGTTCTGAGAGGTCGGCGAGCACGAACGCACCTTCCATCATCGGAATAATCGGTGCCGAACTACTGTTGTGGCTGCGAAAGCACGAGCCCGCTGGCGCTGAAAGCAGTGCATGCAGGGCATCGCGGGAATTTCTCGCGCCCGCCAGGGATCGTACAAGGGAGGAGCTCTCGGATGTACTACGCCTGGCTGGCCGATGCGATCGTGGCGATCCACGTGGGTTACGTGGCGTTTGTCCTCCTTGGCCAGGCGGCGATCTTGCTGGGGGCTGTGTGGAAATGGCATTGGACGCGCGGCCGCATGTTTCGGCTGCTGCATCTGGCGGCAATCTGCATCGTGGCGACGGAGGCGTTGTTAGGAGTTCCTTGCCCCCTCACGGTGTGGGAAGGGCAACTTCGGCGGCTGGCCGGGCAGCAGTCGGCATCGGGCAGCTTTATTGGCCATTGGCTGCACGAACTGCTGTTCTTCGACTTTCCCCCGTGGGTGTTCACGACGCTGTATGTGAGCTTCGCGCTGCTGGTTTTGCTCTCGCTCCTGCTGATTCCGCCGCGCTGGAGCGTTACAACGCGTGGCGATTCTCGCCTGAGGAGGTGAGTGGGAAATCGATCGATTTCGTGTAGTGAAGTTCCGTGGTTACATCGGGCCTTGGTTAGTCCCAGGTTGCGCCGCGCGATCGCGGCGCGTCCGGGGTCCGCGTGCCGCAATCGCCCGGCTACCGAGACAGGAGACACGAATCATGTTCGATTTCGCGAGACGTTTTACCTTGCTGGCCGCGGCGGCGGTTGCCATTGCGGTAGCCAGCCCTTCGCACAGCCAGGCGGCTGGCATGCTCATCGCCGAGGGTGGCCTCGGGGGCGCACTGGAGATCAAGGAGCATACGGCCGCCGTCACCATCAACAACGGCGTGGCTGTGACGGAGGTGACCCAGGTGTTCCGCAACCTGGAGAACCGGCAGGTGGAGGCGCTCTATCTGTGCCCCGTGCCCAAGGGGGCGTCGGTCGCCAACTTCAGCATGTGGATCGGCGGCAAGGAAATGGTGGGAGAGGTCGTCGAGAAGCAACGGGCCAGGGAAATCTACAACAGCTACAAGCAGGTGCGCCGCGATCCGGGTCTGCTGGAGCAAGTCGACTACAAGACCTTCGAGATGCGGATCTTTCCGATCGCTCCACTGGCCGAGCAGAAGGTGCAGGTGACCTACTATCAGGAGTTGGACTTCGACCACGATTGGGCCACCTACGTGTACCCGCTCGCCGCGGCGCCGAAGACCGGGCGCAATGCCACCAACGCGCAGGTTAAGGGAAAGTTCGGACTCACGCTGCACGTAAAATCGGAGGTCCCGATCCAGAAGTTGGAGAGTCCCAGCCACGGCGAGGAGTTCGCCGTCGTCCGGCACGGCCCGTCGTATTACGAGGCCAGCCTGGAAACGTCCGGCGGCAACCTCGATCGCGATCTGGTGCTGGCCTATCACGTGGCGCGGCCGCACACGGGCGTCAATCTCATTACCTCCAAGCAAACCGGCGAGGACGGTTATTTCCAACTCACGCTCACGGCGGGCGACGAGCTGGCCGAGAAGTCTGCCGGAATGGATTACGTGTTCCTGCTCGATATCTCCGGCAGCATGGCCCACGAGGGCAAGCTGCGGATGTCGCGCGATTCGATCGACGCGTTTCTTCGCGCCCTGGGGCCGGAAGACCGCTTCGAGGTGATTACGTTCAATGTCGCCCCGACGACGCTCTTCAATCAGCTCCAGAGTGTGACCGACGAGCAGCAAGCCCGTGCGATCGAGTTTCTCCGATCACAGCAGGGGCGCGGCGGCACAGTTCTACGGCCGGCGATGGCCACGGCCTACAAGTACGGCGATCCGGACCGGCCGTTGAACGTGGTAATTCTGAGCGACGGCATGACGGAGCAAGCGGAGCGGCAAGAGCTGCTGGGCCTGATTCGCGCCAGGCCGGCCAATGCCCGCGTGTTTTGCATCGGCGTGGGCAACGATGTCAACCGGCCGCTGCTAAGTCAACTGGCGGACGATGCCGGCGGGCTGGCGGCGTTCCTGTCGCAGGGGGACGACTTCGGGCGTCAGGCCGGCGCCTTCCGCCGCAAGTTGCTGCGCCCCGCGGCGGCAAACGTGCGGATCAAGTTCGAGGGGGCCGAGGTGTACGATGTGGAACCGAAGCAGCTTCCCAACCTGTACCATGGCATGCCCGTGCGGATGTATGGCCGATACCGTGGCAGTGGTCCTGCCAGCGTGCGGCTGCTGGCTGACGTGAACGGCGCTGCACTGGAGCAAGCCACGGGTGTGGATCTTCCGCCCGAAAACGCGGCGAATCCGGAGATCCAACGCATGTGGGCATGGTGGAAGGTCGACCGGCTGCTGAAAGAGGCCGATCGCACCGCGTCGCGTAGCGGCGTGATCGATGAGATCGTCCGCTTGGGCGAAGGCTACTCGATCGTGACGGAGTACACGTCGTTTCTTGTGTTGGAGAACGACGCCGAGTACCAGCGATGGCAGATTTCCCGCCGCAACTTGCTGCGAACGGCACAGGATCGAAAGCAACAAGCGGCGGTTCGCAACGAGCTGGCCCGTTTGCGAGAGCAAGCGCTGGTCGACTTGGGCCCGGCCGCGTCGCCCAGCACAACGGCTGAGCCGCAGCCGTCGGTGCCTGCCTCTCCGGTGTCCACGCCCGCCATTCCGGGAACTCCCAACGCG
>JBGTDH010000651.1:0-5120 GCA_041748435.1 Pirellulales bacterium | reverse complement strand
CGCTGTTGGCGCTGTGTGCCGCCGCCACCAGCTTTGTTGAAAGCCCGTACGTCTGCGTGGCCCTGCTGGCTACGGCCGCCTTTGGCGTGGCCGCGGTGATGTCCAACTGGCTGGCCTGCGTGCAAGACGTCTCGTTCGCCGGCGTGGGGCTGGTGATGGGCCTGTTGGGCGGGGCAGGCTCCATGGCGGGCGCGATCGTTAATCCGCTGATCGGCCGTTACGTCGATCGGACGGGACACTACAGTTTGATTTTCCTGCTGCTGGCCGTCTTGCCTCTGGTGACGATGGCGGCCTTACTTACTTTCGATGGAATTCAACAACGCAGACGCCATGACACTTGAAGCGATGATCGCTCGTTACGAACGGCTCTCCACGCCGCTGGTGTACGATATTCTCGATAAGCTGGGCCGCCCCAACCAGGCGGTAACGTGCAGCGTGCGGCCGCTCGACATGGCCATGCGAGTGGTTGGTCCTGCCTTCACCATTCACGGAGAGGACCGGGCGCAGGACGACGGCGCGGCCGGCTACCGCATGTTCCGCGAGATCGTCCCCGGCAGCGTACTGGTGATGGCCTCCAATGGTCATCGCCTGACGGGCCCTTGGGGAGAGAATGCCAGCATCAGTTCGCAAATGAAAGGGGCCCGCGGCCTGGTGACCGATGGCGGCGTGCGCGACGCGTCCGAAACGGCGGCCCTGGGGTTTCCTGTGTTCAGCCGCTACCTCACGCCGGTGTTCATGGGAGGCCGCTGGGCCATCACCTCGCATCAGACGCCGGTGCGGCTGGAGGCGCAGCTTGGCGAACACGTCGAGGTGCGCCCCGGCGATCTGGTCGTGGCCGATCGCGACGGCGTGATGATTGTGCCGATCGAGCTAGCCGAGGAAGTGCTTGTCGCCGCGGAGCGCCTGAACGGGATCGAAGAGCTGCTGCGCGCCGGACTGCGCGCCGGCGAAGATCGCGAGACCGTTTACAAACGACATCCCAAGTTCGCCCATGTTCGGAAGGTGGTTTGAATGAGCACTCTCTTGGAACGACGCACCAACGGCCATGCCGCAACAGGCGCCCGGCGTCCCGTGGCCGTGTTTCAGACCGCCCATCCTTGGATGCAAGAGGTCGTGCGCGCGGCGGCGCCTCAGGAGTTCGAGGTCCGCTTCCTGGAAGATCCGTCGAACACCGCCCAGGTGCGCGAGCAGCTCTCCAACGCCGACTTCCTGGTCACCGTGCGTTTGCCCGCCGCCTGGGTGCCGTGGCTGTCCCGTTGCCGCCTGGTGCAGGTGCAGGGCGTGGGGTACGACGGCGTCGATCGCCCGGCCCTCTCCGCGGCTGACATTCCGCTGGCGATTACGCCCGCCGGCACGGTGGAAGGCGTGGCGGAGCACACCCTGCTGTTGATTCTGGCGCTGTACAAGAATCTCCCTCGCGTGGATGCCGCCGTCCGCCGCGGCGAGTTCGATTCCGTCGGCTATCGCTCGCAGTGCCATTTCTTCCGCGGCAAGACGCTGGGCATCGTGGGCTTCGGCCGCATCGGACGGCGGGTGGCACAACTGGCGCGGGCCTTCGAGGCCGAGATCGTTTATTCGGACGTATTGCCCGCCGACGCGGCGATCGAGCAAGCGCTCGGTGCGCGGCACGTGCCGTTTCAAGAATTGATCGCTCACGCCGACGTCGTCTCGGTCCACACGCCGCTCACGCTGGAGACGCGCGGACTGTTCGATGCCGTGACGTTTGCGCGCATGAAGGCCGGCGCGCTATTTGTGAACACCTCGCGCGGCGAGACCTACTCGATGGATGCGTTGACCGGCGCGCTGGCCTCCGGGCATCTGGGGGGCGCGGGTCTGGACGTATTCGATCCCGAGCCGCCGCCGTCCGACCATCCCCTGTTCCGGTTGACCAATGTGATCTGCACGCCCCACATGGCCACCGGCACGGTCGAAGCCCACCGCGAGAAGGCCGCCGCCCAATTCGCCAACTTCCGCCGTGTCCTGGCAGGCCACACCGCGCTCGACCTGGTGATGTAGCCCTCAGATTGGCAACACTTGCACCGCATCGCCAAGGTGCAAGGAACCGGCGACTTCGCAACGCGTATTCGTCGCCAGACGATAGCCGTGATCGAAGCGGGTGCGAGTGGCCCAATCGGGAAGCAAACGCAGCCGCTGGTCGGCGAAGGCGTGGGCGAAGCCGGGGGTGGCGTCGCCAGTAAGCGAATCGCGGCTGGGCACCGGGCAGCGCTGACAAGGGTTCGTGCCTCGCAAAACTACGCCGCCGATCTGCAAGCGGTGGTCCGCTCCCACTTCGCCGAACAACTGGTCTTCCCAGAACGGCTCGGTGTGCTCGATCTCCAGGTTCGCCCGAAAGCGGCGGCGCACTTCGTCGACGGGCAAGGCAAACCAGTCGGCGACGGCCTCAAGCGAGGCGGTCGACACGACCGTGGGACCCGGCGAATCGAGATCGTCCGGGAAGCCGGTGGTCGTGTTCTCGATCATCCGCACGGGCAGGGCAAAGTGCTCGGAGAGCCACGCTTCGAGATTGGCGCGATCGGAGTCGAAGTGGAACTCGGCCGCGGGCCGCATGTCGGTCGACAGCCGCACCGTGTGATGCGTTGGATCGAAGTGCGCGCGAATGCGGTGAATCGACGGCATGCGTTTGGCGTGGATGACGGCGTCCGCCGCATCGACCAGCATGTACCGGCGATCGTTCTCCAGGGTGCCGCTGGGCAAGACGCGGGCCTGCGACACGCGCACGCCATCGAGCGATTTGATGGGATAAATCGAGATGCCGGCCAATTGCGGAGTCATGGAGGTGCTAACGTCCGCTGCGGGCTTCTTCCCGCGCCGCCAGCCGGCCAGGCTGTCCGCCTTCGTAGACGCTGTACTCGGCCCACACCGGCATGTGATCCGACACGGCCAGCGCCTCTTCCAGGGACAGGTTCAGCTCCTTCATCAGGTTGAGCACGCCGGAGCGGCCCGTAAACTCGGCCGTGGCGCGGGCATCGAACAAGATATTGTCGTACTGGCTCGTGCCGCGCGTGTTGGTGGGCTGGCCGGAAACGGCTACGGCCAGGTAGGGAATGCGAGCCAGCTCTCCAAGTTTCGTGTCGTCGGCATTCAGATCGCCCAGGAGAATAATATCGTCTTCATCGCGGCCATCGTTGCGCACGGCGCGGAACACATCGTCCAGCGCGTTCACTTCGTCGGCCACTTCGTCGGGATCCGTGTGGATGTTGACCAGCGTGAAGGTGAACGCCTGGGAGGCCTCGGCGCCCCTGGCCCGGAAGCCGGCCGTGAACGGCTCGCGGTGCAAGCGATCGTCCGGATCTTCGACCGTGTACTGGCTGGAGAGATCGATCTCGATCGTCTTGGTGTCAAAAATAAACGCGTACTGCTCTTTGCTGGTTGTGCGTCCCAGCCGCTCGCCAATGACGTAGTCGTAGCGGCGGCCGTTGGCGTTGATCAGCTCGACGAACCGCGGCAGGATATCCTGGCTGCGGGCACGCACTTCCTGGATGGCCAGGACATCGAAGCGACGCGCCACCTGCGCCAGCACATCCATCACACGGGCGTTGTCCAGCTTACTTTCGCCGAAGACCTGGATATTGAACGTGGCGATGCGGATGGCATCGGCGCCGCCATCCGGCGATTCGCTGGCGCTGGAGGCAGTCTCCGTCTTGGGAGAGAGCTTGAGCTGCTCCAGCCCCTGAATATCGAAGTTCTTCAGCAGGAACCAGCCGCCGACCGCGACGATGGCCAGCAATCCGCCGGCATTGAGAATTCGAGACACGAGGCCCTCCATGGCACGCAGGAGCTTTCCAGAACCCGGACCACCTCCGAGCCGTCCGGGGGCGAGGAACCTAGCGAAAGCGGGATGTTGCGGCCAGGGCAGTTGGCGTGATAATCGGACAGGTTTCGTTGCGACTCGACATATAATGGTAGGCGGTTGTGAGCGGGGGAAAACCGCCGACGGAAGAGCACAGGCACATGACAGCAGCACATCAGACACATCCCAGCCGGGACCGGCTCGAGGCGTTCCTGAGCGGACGTTTGACCGATCACGAGCAGCAGCTTGTGGAGACGCACGTCTCCCAGTGCGACTCGTGCTGCGACGAGTTGCGCCGCGTTCCGCAAGATTCGGTGGTCGAGCGGCTGCGGCTGGTGGATACCACATCTCCCGGCGAGACCCAGGCCCTGCCCCGACCCGCGGGGCCCGATGCTCCGCACCAGATTCCGCAGGAGCTGGCAGATCACTTGCGCTACCGCATTGTGCGGCAGTTGGGTGCGGGGGGCATGGGCGTCGTGTACCGGGCCGAGCATCGCGTCATGGAGCGGGCCGTGGCGCTCAAGATCATCCATCACCGGCTGGTGAGCAATCCTCTAGCCGTGGAGCGATTTCATCAGGAGGTGAAAGCCGCCGCGCGGCTGGCGCATCGCAACATCGTTACCGCATACGATGCGGAGCAAGCCGGCAACTTGCACTTCCTGGTGATGGAGTTTGTGGAAGGCGCGAGCCTTAGCGACATTGTGAAGCGCCGCGGGCCTCTCCCCGTGCAGCATGCTTGCAATTACATCTGGCAAGCGGCGATGGGCCTGGCCCATGCGCATGAGCATGGCATGGTGCATCGTGACATCAAGCCGCAGAACATGATGCGCACGCCCAAGGGGGTGATCAAGATTCTGGACTTCGGCTTGGCGCGGTTTGCCAGCCAGCAATCGGCTGACGAGTCCGGCCTCACGACCGCCGGCGCCACCGTGGGCACGCCCGATTACATTTCGCCCGAGCAAGCCCGCGATTCCCGGCGGGCCGATATTCGCTCGGACATTTACAGTCTGGGATGCACGTTCTATTACCTACTGACAGGCCAGCCGCCGTTTCCCGAAGGGACGGCCATCGAGAAGTTCATTGCGCACAGCGAACACGAGCCGACGCCGCTCTCCGAGCTGCGAAGCGACGTGCCGCTGGGAGTGCTGGAAGTAGTCGAGCGGATGATGGCCAAATCGCCGGCAGATCGCTATCCGACGCCGGGCGAGCTGGTCGAAGCGCTCAAGCCAATGGGCAAGCCGGGGGGCGAAGTCGCGTCGACCACGGCGGTCGAGCAACTGCCAACGTTCCTTGACGCACCGGCCGCCCT